>JAUNTE010000372.1 GCA_030538855.1 Oscillospiraceae bacterium | reverse complement strand
AAAGATTTGCGAATAAGCTTTATCACAACGAAGCGCGCCTATGAAGAGCTTGAACGGGACGGCTTTATTGAGACCGTACCCGGAAAAGGCTGCTTTGTAGCCGCTCAAAACACTGAATTTCTGCGTGAGGAATCTTTGCGCCGGGTCGAAAATCTGCTGCAGCAGGGCGTTGAACTGGCCCGCCGCAGCGGCATTACCCGGCAAGAGGTACAGGAGATGCTGATGTTATTATGGGAGGAACACTGATATGACAAATGCGATCCAGGTGTCTGGCCTGTGTAAAAATTATCGTGATTTTCAGCTGCGCGACGTATCCTTCTGCCTGCCCACCGGCAGTATTATGGGGTTCATCGGTGAAAACGGCGCGGGAAAAACCACGACGCTTGCCTCTATTTTGGGGCTGGTACACACCGATGGGGGCAACATCCAAATTTTAGGGCGCGACCCGCGGCAATGCCGTATGCAGTTGAATCAGGAGATCGGCGCGGTATTGGACAACAGCTTTTTTTATGAGGGGATGCGTCCGCGGGATATTGACAAAGTTATGGCGCGCATCCAGCCCGGCTGGAGCCATGAGACCTTTTCGCAGTACTGTTCCCGTTTTTCTCTGCCGTTTCATAAGCCCTTCAAAGAGTTTTCAACCGGTATGCGGGCCAAGCTGCGTCTGGTGACGGCGCTCTCCCATCATCCCAAGCTGCTTATTTTAGATGAAGCCACCAGCGGGCTTGACCCTGTCGTACGCAGTGATATCCTCGATCTGTTTTTAGAATTCATTCAGGATGAACAGCACAGCATCCTGCTCTCCAGCCATATCACCAGCGATCTGGAAAAGGTGGCCGACTACATCACCTTTATCCATGAAGGGCAAATTATTTTCAGTGAGGCAAAAGACGAGATGCAGCAGCGGTATGGTATGGTAAAATGTTCTAAAGCCGACGCACAAAAACTCAGCCCCTCTCAAATCATCGGCCGGCGCGACAGCGCCGTTGGGGTCGAGCTTTTGGTAGACGACCGCGCCGCGCTGCAGGCGCGTATGCCGCATTTTGTTATTGAGCAGGCGGGCATTGATGAGATCATGACATTTTTTGTAAAAGGGGTGCAGAACAAATGACCGGCTTATTATTGAAAGATTATTATTCTCTGCGGGGATATCTTTTCAGACAGATCGCGCTGCTCTCGCTGTTGTATGTGGTGATCGCGGTGGTTTTAAAAAGCGTAGCCCTTTTGACTCCCATGATGATAATGGGCATCACCATGACGTTGATGATCAGTTTTTCTGTCGACGAAGCTTCCAAGTGGGACGGTTACGCCCATACCCTGCCGGTTTCGGTCAATATGCTTGTAGGTGAAAAATATATTTTATTCTATGGCGTCCTGATTGGGGGCGCGGCCGTCGTCGGGGCGCTTTGCTGTTTATTGGATGTACTTTTCTTTCACGAAGGCGTATTGCCTATCCTGCTCTCCACCGGGGCCTGTGTGCTTTTGTACCTTTTTGTCAGCGCTCTCCTCCTTCCTGTGTTTTTTAAATATGGGGTCGAGAAAGGCCGTATGCTGACGACGCTGGTTTTTTTGATTCCCTTTTTTATCATGGTTTGGGGTGGGCCTTTCCTGATGCAAACGGGCGGCGATCTGGCTTCTCTGCCATGGATGGCAATCATTACGGCGGTTGTCGCAACAGTGGCTGTTTTCTGCGCCATCTCCTTTTTCATCTCGATAAAACTTTATAAAAACAAAGAGTTTTGACAAAAAGCTGTCCATATTTTTCTGCCTCTGTCGCCCTTTGCCCGCGCCTTTCAACCGGCCCACACCGTCCCCCTCAAAAAGATGCGATATACAGCCGCGGGGCTTTGAAACCTCAGCACCCTACCAAATCATCCCGGGCCGCCGCATTTTCTGCGGCGGCCTTTTTGGTAAGGCAAAACTTAAATGTGGGTTTGAAAAAGCTTAGGCGCTAAAGGAGAACATTTCAAATGCGCCTGAATGGCATCCAACGTTTATCCCATACGAAAGTACATTAG
>JAUNTE010000371.1 GCA_030538855.1 Oscillospiraceae bacterium | reverse complement strand
AACAGTTAGGCGAAGGCGCTTATATTGGGAATGAACCCGCCCCGCTGTCTCAACAGGATGAAAATACGATTGCTTTTTTAGAGAGCGTTCCCATCATTGCCACGCCTGTTTATTCTGTATTATGTATTATTGCCGCGGCGCTGCTGTTTTACAGTAACAGATTGAAAAAGCCGCTTGCTGAACTGCGGGCGGCTTCTGAAAAAATAGCGGACAATGATTTGGACTTTTCTATAGGCTACAACAGCAAAGATGAATTAGGACAGCTGTGCACATCCTTTGAAACCATGAGAACGACCCTTGCGGATAACTTTTCTCAAATGTGGCGGCAGGTTGAAGAGCGAAAAGCCCTCAACGCTGCCTTTGCTCATGAACTGCGTACCCCGCTGACGGTGTTGAAAGGTTATAGTGAAATACTGCAGGCAAGTAAAAATGCCCAAACACAAGAAAACGCCGTCACGATGGGGAAACATATATCCCGTATGGAGGCTTATGTGAGCAGCATGAGCAATCTTAGGAGTATAGAGGATACGCAGCCGGAGTATACATTGGTTTCTGTACAACCGTTTCTGTCTTTTTTATATGAAAGTGCAAAAATTGTATGTGTGAAAAACGGCAAGGAATTGATTTTGCAAAATGATATATCCGTTTTGCAGCTGTTGCTTGACAGTACATTTGTTTCACAGGTGTGCAGTAATCTGATTTCTAACGCTGTACGCTATGCGCGCACTGCGGTAACGATGTCTTTTTCTTTATGTGACAACGGCTTGCTGCTTTCTGTATCGGACGACGGAAAAGGTTTTGATAAAAGCAGTTTGCATAAAGCCACAAATCCGTATTTCACAGAGGAAAGCAACCATTCTGAACATTTTGGGCTTGGACTATATATTTGCAGGTTGCTTTGTAAGCACCACAACGGCTATTTGAAGATAGAGAATACCGCAGAGGGAGCAAAGGTGTCCGCATATTTCAAATCTTCTGACTTATAGATAAAAAGTAGATATTTACGTTTTATACTCTTCATGAAAACACATGGAGAGTATTTTTGTTGTTTTCTATGGAGAAAGGAGCTTTTTATGGAATTAAAAACGATTGGGCTGACGAAAAAATTCGGTTCAAAAACAGCCGTAGACGGTTTGAACATTACATTGACAAATGGCGTTTATGGATTGTTGGGTGGAAACGGCGCAGGAAAAACCACGCTTATGCGGTTGCTCTGCAATATCCAAAATCCCACTTCAGGAGAAATTTTATTCAGCGGTAAAAACATTGCAGGGCTGGGTGAGAGGTATCGGGAACTTTTAGGCTATTTGCCACAGCACTTTGGGTATTATCCCGATTTTTCAGCATTTGACTTTCTACTTTACATTTCTGCCTTAAAAGGGTTGGACGAGACGGCGGCACGAAAGAAGTCAAAAGAGTTGCTGGAAGCCGTGGACTTATCAAAAGAAAGCAAACATAAAATCAAAACCTTTTCGGGGGGCATGAAACAGCGTTTGGGGATTGCGCAGGCGATGCTCAACGACCCTCGTATTTTGATTTTAGACGAGCCGACAGCGGGCCTTGACCCAAAAGAGCGGGTCCGTTTTCGCAATTTGATCAGTGCCTTCTCAAAAAAACGTATTGTGATCTTATCTACACATATTGTTTCTGATGTGGAGTTTATTGCGGAAAAAATCATTATGATGAAATCTGGGCAAGTTATCCACTTCGGAAATCCGCAGGAGATCACTTCTGAAATTGACGGCCAAGTTTGGGAATGTACGGTGCCGGCTGCCTGTGCGGAAAAATACGCGGCTGCCTACAATACAAGCAATCTGCGCAACATCAGCGGAAATCAGACGGTCTTGCGGATCATTGCAGACCGTCCGCCCAGAGAAAATACAGTGAGGGTGCGGCCTACTTTGGAAGATTTGTATCTGTTCTATTTTAAAGGAGGCCATGAGTTATGAGAAAACTAATTTGTTTTGAATTGCGGAAAATATTTTCAAAGCGGTTAGCGCTCAGTGTTTTTATCGGGATAC
>JAUNTE010000062.1 GCA_030538855.1 Oscillospiraceae bacterium | reverse complement strand
AATCCTCGTTAAAATCTTGATATGCAATTATTTCTATGCATTATAATTTGATTCATACGGTCTCCTCTGTTCCCCTGTATATTAAACAAAGGATTACGCTGTCAAATTAAGCATTTAAATTATATCACAATTCTGCTCTGTTCGTACTGCGCGATTAATCCGTCCCTTCATTCTCTGTACCTTTTCAAAAGCTTCCCTATCAATAATTGGCTCATGGGCATCTTCCACCAAATACATGGCAAGCTGGCCTTGGTTCTTTACCTGTTTGCCTGTCAAAAAATCCGGCGTGTAGGTCTTCTGCATCAGCACCTGTCCGATGTACTTCTCGTTACTCAAAATCCGGTCAATGGTGGATGTGCTCCACTCCGCTTTGCCCGTTACCGTTTTGATACCGTGTTCCTCCAAGTATCGCTTTATTTTTCGGACACCGTTGCCTTGGAGATATAGCTCGAAAATCTTTCTCACGATTTCAGCTTCTTCTGGGACAACCTTCAACTCACCATCGGGGCCTTTGGTGTAGCCCAGAAACTGTGTGTGGTTGAGGAGTGCCCTGCCGCTCTCCATCCGGCGGCGCATTCCGAACTTCACATTTTCGCTGTGGGATTGGCTTTCCGCCTGAGCCAACGTGGCGTACTGGTCGATGACACTGTCACTGGTGGTCAGAGTATTGAATCCGCCGACTTCAAAGTAAACCCCTATATTCATTTTCTTTAGCCTCCTTATATCTTTGATAGTTGTTAATGTGTCTCTGCCAAATCGGCTGATGGATTTGGCCAAGACTAAATCAATTTTTCCGTGCTTACAATCTTTCATCATCTGCTGATAGCCGGTCCTCTTTTTTATTCGAACGCCGGAAGCATTGTCGGAATAGATGCCCGCGAGTGTCCAGTTGATTTGTTTACGGATGTAGTCGGTATAGAACTCGATTTGATTTTCCAAACTTCCAAGCTGCTCCTTGCTATCGGTACTGACCCGGCAGTAGGCTGCCACCCGAAGGGGCTGTTCCACGAGTGGCTTTTTTATAGTTGCCGGTTATATATCAATTTTTTTAGGCATGACAAAACCTCCATGATCATTACTGAAAATTCAGTATATCATGGAGGTTTTATTAAAAGTATAAGCTACATTTCAGCCCTGTAGAGCAAGGCTAAAATGTAACTTATGAGTTGGAGCAGGTGAAGGGAGTCGAACCCTCGTCCTCAGCTTGGAAGGCTGATGTACTAGCCGTTGTACGACACCTGCAAATGCTTATTTATTATATAAGCAAACTGGGGTATTGTCAAGCAAAAAACCATTGCCGCTCTTAAAAAAATCTTATCCCCGTCAAAAGCGTCCGGTTTTTTATACCTGTTATACCCGGGTAAAGTTTTATAAAATTGTCTTTCATAAAAAGACGGCGTCTGAAGTTTCAGACGCCGCCTTTATCTGCGGGCACACATCCTCTTTGTGCCGTCGTCATCTCATAACATTTGCTTTTTTTCCTGAAACCCGCCGCCCGCAATTACAAAAAACCGGCGCTCTGAAAAAACGGTTTTGACGGGATGCCTCGCCGTCCTGACGCCGGGACACCCGCCCTATCTATATATTTCCTGCCGTCATGGCCCGGCTTTTTCTCCGCAGCCGTCAATTTCTCCGCCGGTGTTTCCCGTCTTTTTCAAACCTGACAGCCGCCGCGTCATACCTCTTCTTTTTCCTCCTTTTTGAATATCCTGCCGTCTATATCCGCAATGGTGATTTTGGCAAGCGTTTCTTTACAGCCCTTATCCAGTTCTTCATAAATACCGTCCAGCACCCCCGCCATGCCTGAAGCGATAAGGCAGGGCAGGTCTGTATTTCCACTGCGCCAGCTGCTGGCCACAAAGCGGCAGTCAAGCGCCTGTGCCACGTCGTATAACGTTACGCACTGCGGCTCTTTTTGAAAAGAATATCCGCCCTCCAGCCCTTCGCGGGTGAAAACCAGCCCGGCTTTTTTCAGCTTGGCCATGATCTTTCGTACGCGCGCCGGGTTGGTACAGATGTTTCCGGCCAAAGCCTCGCTTGAAACAAGGGCGCCTTTATGATTCAAATAAACCAGCGCGTGTACCGCAACGCCAAATTCACTGTTCATTCTTTATATTCCCCCGTCTCTGTCTCATAAGGCCAGTCCGTAATGCCGCCAAAATCATAAACATGCAGGTATCCCAGTTCAACCAGCTTATCAGAAGCCTGCTTGCTTCTCACACCGGTACGGCAGTACACCAGCAGCACCGCCTCTTTATCCGGCAGCGCAGGCGGCGCCTGTGTGATGGTATCCAGCGGTATCAGCAGCGCACCCGCGATATGCTGTTTTTCATATTCCTCCGCCCTACGCACGTCCACAACCGTCACAGCCTGTTCCTCCATCATCTCTTTGGCCGTTTCAGCAGTGATTTTATGGTAGGCTGCCTCTTCCTCCTGCCCGGCCGGGCTGCTTTGTGTAAGAACGGGCGGCAGGCTGCTTTTATCCGTATCTTCATCTTCATATGCGCAGGCGCTGAATACGGCCAGCATACAGGCCAGTACCCATATCGTCCCCATCAATTTTTTCATATCTTCTCCCTTAACTGTAATTATTTTATAATCAGTTTACTGTAAACATATCAGATACATTTCATCCTGTCAAGCCTTTTATATTTAAAATACAAAAAATGAATATACTGCCTGCGGCAGAACAAAGCCGTTTTTCATGCGCTTCCCCTCCTTGCTCTCTCCGCTTTGCCTGCCGCGCAAACGGTTCTCAGCACTTTACGCCCCCGCCTTGGCTGCACTTTTTGCTGACATTTTGTGTATGATGTGCTACACTTGCAGTCAGAGAGGATGAGAAAAATGGCAAACGTTTTTGATTATCTATATTGGAGAGGCGATCTCACTTTTGCGCAGGCTCCTTTTAATGAAGTGGACAGCCTGATCCTCTGCCGGCTCTCCTATATCCGTTTCGACGCGGTATTATCCGGCGATTTTGCCTGCGGCATAACGCTGTCGCAGGCCGCCCAAAGCTGCCGCGCTCTTTTAGAAGCCCAGCCCTCGTATTTTTTATATCCGCAGCCTGAGGATGAAAAACTGCTCAACACACTGGCCGCCTGCGGGCGTTTCAAAGATATCCTTTTAAGCGGTTACGTCAACCAGACCGACCCCGTGCAGGAAAAACAATTTGCAGCTTTGACGGCGCAGCTTTGCCCGGCGCTTTTTTATATCGCTTACCGCGGTACAGACAACACCCTCGTAGGGTGGAAAGAGGATTTCAACCTCACCTTTCAGTCCACCATCCCGGCGCAGCGTGAAGCGCTGGCCTACCTTGAAAAAGCGGCCGCCCGGCCGGGAAGCTTTTTCGTGGGCGGACATTCAAAAGGAGGAAATCTGGCCGTTTACGCCTCCGCGCGCTGTTCTTTGCCGGTGCAAAATAAAATATTGGACGTTTACAACCACGACGGCCCCGGCTTTGCGGCCGAGCTTTTAGCCGAGGACTGCTTTAAAAGGATCTGCGAACGCATCCACACCTATATCCCCCAATCCTCCGTTGTCGGGCTTTTGCTTGAACATGAAGAGCGGTTTATCGTCATTCACAGCACCGGCACCGGCCTCATGCAGCACGATCTTTATTCATGGGAGATCGGCCCTCACGGCTTTGTCCCCGTCCGCGCGCTCACCGGCAGCAGCCAGTTTATTGATCGTACCCTCAAACAGTGGCTGGCCGAGACTGACCCCTCCATCCGTGAAGCTTTCATCGACGGGATCTATGAATCGGTTACAACCACCGGGGCAAAAACGCTGCCTGAACTCTATCGAAGGAAAAACGCCGTGCAGCTCATAAAATCTCTGCGGCATCTGGATGAGACCTCCCGCAAAGCCGTGATACAGGCGCTTGAACTATTGCTGCGTTCCGCCAGAAAAGCCATCCCCGCCGTTTTTAAAGGCAGGCGCGGCCGCGCCGCAGCAGCCGGGACGCAGCCTATGCCGGAGGAACCGACCGAAGCCGGGCTTCCTGACGATTCTGTCTGTACACCGCAATAAAAGCACTTCTATTTCGCATTTTTTCTCTTGTGATAATGGGCGCTTTTTTCCCCTCCTTCCCCGGCGCTTTTCGGCTTTGCCGCACCCGGCCAAACTGTCTATACCAGTATTTTGGGCCTTTTACGTCTTTTCCGTTCCGCCTTCCGCGCATTTTGCCCGCCGGGACGAATATTGCGGTTTTTGTCTTCTCATGTTATAATCATTACGCCTATTACCTGCGCTTAAAGTTTTTTCTGAGAGCAAAGGCAGAGACGATAAAAAAGCAAAGCGCACCAAAGCAGAAAGGCGGCCGGCCTGACTGTGCGGACGGCGCAGGATCATGGGAATCTATTCCCCCTGTGCATTGCTATGCTTTGCACAGGGGGGATTTTTTTGGAAGCAAACCGCATTGCCGTATTGGGCGTCATTGTTGAAGATATGCAGGCCGTACCGCAGCTGAATGAGCTTTTACATGCGTACGCCCCTTATATTATCGGGCGTATGGGCCTGCCCTGCCGTGAGCGGCATGTCAGCATCATCAGCGTTGTACTCGATGCGCCGCAGCCCGTCGTCAGCGCTTTATCCGGCAAATTGGGCCAGCTGCCGGGCGTCTCGGCAAAAGCCACTTATTCTAAAAATACCGGCCACGAAAAAGAAAGGAATTTATCATGAAAACCCATAAACTGATCTCTTTATGCCTCATCCTTGTTTTCTCGCTGTCGCTTTTCGCCGCCTGCGGGGCCCCGTCCGAGGGTGCTGTTTCCTCCTCTCCGGCGGTATCCCAGCTGTCTGAGGTTCCCTCCGCGCCTGAGACTTCCGGCGGGGCGCATATCCGCGTGGCCTCTTTAAAAGGCCCCACCACCATGGGGATGGTGAAATTGATGCAGGACGCCGAGGAGGGCCTTGCGCAAAACGATTATACTTTCACCATGACCGGCACGGCGGATGAGATCGTCCCCAAACTGGTAAAGGGCGACATAAACATCGCGCTGGTGCCCGCCAACCTCGCCTCCATACTCTATCATAAAACCGAGGGCGGCGTTCAGGTGGCGGCCGTCAATACCTTAGGCGTTTTATATATGATGGAAAATGGCGACACCGTCCATTCCGTCGCAGACCTGGAAGGCAAAACCGTCTATACCCCCGGCAAAGGCACTACCCCGGAATATGTACTGCGCTATATACTTGAAAAAAACGGCGTAAACTGCAATATTGAATTTTTATCTGAAGCCACCGAGGCCGCCGCCAAATTTGAAACCGAAGAGAACTGCATCATTATGCTTCCGCAGCCCTATGCCTCCGCCGTCACCATGCAAAACCAAACCGTGCGCGCCGCCCTGGACATGACTGTGGAATGGGACAAGGTGAGCCCTTCCCCTCTCGTCACCGGCGTGGTAGTGGTGCGAAAAGCTTTTGCCGAGGAAAACCCGGAGGCCGTTGAAACTTTTTTATCTGAGTACGCCGCCTCTATCCAATGGGTAACCGGCAATACGGACGCCGCGGCGGCCCTCGTCGCCAAATATGGCATTGTCGAGAAAGAAGCCGTAGCCAAAAAAGCCCTGCCCGCCTGCAATATCACCTATCTTTCCAGCGCAGATATGGTAAACGCGGTAACCGGCTATCTCACCGTCTTGCTTGAAGCCGAGCCAAAATCCATCGGCGGCAGCCTGCCCGGCCCTGATTTTTATTATGAAAACTAAAGCAAAAAAACAGCTTACCTTGTGGCAGCGGGCCGCAGCCCTTCTGTTTTGGCTGCTTGTCTGGCAGGCGGCCTCTATGCTGGTGGGCAGCGAGCTGCTGCTGGCTTCGCCTGTTACCGCCCTGAAAACCTTATGCGGCCTTGCCGTTCAAGCCGGCTTCTGGGCCACCGCCTTCACCAGCCTTTGGCGCATCTTTTTGGGCTTTTTGCTGGCGGCTTTGGCAGCCGCGCTGCTTGCCTGGATGTCCTCACGTTTCTCGGCCTGCCGTTTTCTGGTCTCTCCTTTGGTAGATGTGTTAAAAGCGGTGCCGGTGGCCAGCTTTATCATATTGGCGCTCATGTGGGTGTCCGGGCGGCAGCTCAGTACCCTTATCAGCTTTTTAATGGTCTTCCCCGTCCTGTACGGCAATACCCTTGCCGGTTTTGATTGTGCGGATACCCAGCTTTTAGAAATGGCGTATGTTTTCCGGCTCTCCGGGTTCAAAAAGTTTAAAGCCATCTATTTACCGGCGGCCCTTCCTTCTTTTACCGCGGGGTGCCGCACCGGTATTGGGCTTGCATTCAAAAGCGGCGTGGCTGCTGAGGTCATCGGCCTTCCCGCCGGGACGATTGGCGAAAAGCTTTATGAGGCCAAACTCTTTCTCTCCACAGGCGAATTGTTCGCCTGGACGGCGGTATTGATTTTGCTGAGTATTCTATGTGAAAAACTTATCCTGTGGCTTTTAAAGCTTTTATGCCGGGGGGTGAGGCTATGAACTTTTCCGTCCGGGGTATTTCAAAAAGTTATCAAGGCCGTCGGGTGCTGAACGACGTCAGCTTTTCTTTCAGCAGCAGCGACCGTCTCATTATAATGGGCCCCTCAGGCTGCGGAAAAACGACCCTCTGCCGCATTTTGGCAGGGCTTGAGCGGCCTGACAGCGGTACGCTGCAGGGGTTCGATCTCCTGCGTCTCTCCATGGTCTTTCAAGAGGACCGCTTATGCAGCCATCTTTCCGCGGTAGAAAACGCGGCCTTGCCGCTGCAAAAAAAAGACACGGCCCCTGCCTTTGAGGCTCTGACAAAGCTCGGCGTTACGAAAGAAGATCTGTCAAAGCCTGTTGTGCAGCTTTCCGGCGGTCAAAAACGCCGGGCAGCGCTGGCCCGCGCTATGCTCGCACCCGGTGAACTCGTCATTTTAGATGAGCCCTTCAAAGGCCTCGACGCTGAAAACCGCCTTCGCGCCGCGTCTTTTATCCTCGATATGCAGCAAGGCCGTTCTTTGATCTGCGTCACGCATGAAGCGGTCGAAGCGGATCTTCTGCACGGTAAAACGCTTCTACTCCCCATGTCCGGCGGTATATCCTGATTTTGCAAATAGAAAAGCTTTTATTTGCTTTTTTGTTTTATAGTAAATGCAGCCTTTCAAAATAAAACCGGCGCCCTGCAAAACAGGGCGCCGGTTTTATTGTAAATATAGCTCCCGCACTTCGCTGTGGGCCTATTTTTCTTTTAACCTAAAGGTCTCGTCTCTTTATCGTGAAATTTGTGCAGGACGGTCTCATCACATTCGGTATAGCCGTGGCCGTTTTCTCCCACAGCGGGGTCATGGTCGGTATAATACAGCGCCGGATAAAAATCCTCTTCCATTAAACCTTCATAAATCGTTTTGTTTACATTGGTCCAGCCCTGAGGGTCAGGGTTTTTGTTTTTGATACCGTCATACTGCTCTGAAACTTTAGGCGGCATATAATCGGTCACGCCCAGCTCCTCTTCTGAGATGGGATGGCCGCTGTTTTGCTTGGCCTGTCTTTGTTTAATGCTCTGCTCGCTTTGTAATCTTTTTTCATTACCGGCAGAAGCATCGTTTTCATATCCCTGATACGACATAAACGTTTTCTCCCCTTCGCATTATCAAATTTCGTTTTCCTATAAATCCTTAGCGGGTTTACTGTAAAGCACGAAGAAAACATAACTTTTTCTCTTCGTCCGTCATTAGTATTGGTAAACCAGGCTGAAATACCCCTGTAAAAAACTGTCAGCGCCGCATACCGACGTTTTTCGCAATACGAATTACGGACAAAAAGTCGGCCATAAAATTTGTTTTTTATGGCCGTGCAATAAAAATATTTGATTATAAGGGCCTCGCCCTCGCCGCTGAAGCGGCAACCGGGCGATTGGCCAAAAAAAATAGCCTTCGCTTCGCTGCGGCTATTTTTTTAATAAATATTATTTCATATATTTTTTCAGGCTGATCTTCTGTAAACTTTTATGTCGTTTTAAAAAATACGGTTTTGCAGGCCGGGCAGGTGATCTCTATCTTCCCGCGGCCTTTTGGCACCCGCAGTTTCTGCCTGCATGAGGGGCATTTAAAATGGCTGTTTCGCCTCTTTTCCTCTCTTCGCGCAGGCTCATCCCGAAACCACTGCGGAATATGCAGAACAAACCTTTCAACCGGCCCATATATCTTCATAAATCCATTCAGTTCCATATACCGGCGCGAAAAATTACGGGACAAAAAGCGAAACACAAAATAGATCAGCGGGATATAGCCAAGAAGGCCCAGCCACCCTATCCCACTGAAACGCGACGTCAGCATGAATGCCAATGTTAAAAGCAGTAACGCAACGCCAAGCTTATCTCCGCCATATCTTCCGGCAGGTTTCCATAAACGTTTCATCTGTCCGCCTCCAAGCCTGTTTTATATTTTACAGCGTTTTATATCTATCATAAAAGCGCTGTGTAAAAGCTTTTTTCAGTATAACTCTATACCGGGATAAAAAAAAGAGATTTTCTTTAAACAATTAAGTGTTGTTGGTAAAAATCCCGTCAGCTTCACCAAACGGCCTTGTGAAAAACAAGACGATATGATAAAATTGTAAATCGATTCAGGCAGATAAGGCATATCAACAAATCGGAAATTAAGGAAGGGTTCCTTCGATGAAAAAAGTGATTTTAGGTTCTATGCTGTTTTTGGCAGGGACGCTTTGTACTGCGGTACTTTTAGCCGGAACAATGGCAAATGATTGGACAATAAACGGGCAGTTATCCTCATTTTGGAATATGTCACAGTATGGGATCCTGCCAGCGTTTTACATTTTTATCGGAATTGCTGTTATCGGTATTGCAGTTGCAATATGGGGAATATTTGATAAAAAAGAATAAGAAAGCAAGGTGCTGTTTGCCAAGCTGATTTTATTCGTCTTAGTTGGAATGATGTCAAGTTAAACTTGAGGTTCTCTGCACCAAAAAAGTGCAGGGAGCCTTTTTCAGCTATATCGGCAAAGGCCGAGTCACCGAACGAGGGCATCAACGCTTTCCTAAACCGGGCCTTTCAAAATATACCGTAGCGGTAAAAATCGACGCGTCTTTCCATGTTAAAAACGCGCCCACGCTTTATCAAAAAACGCCGCACCCGCAAATAAAGCACAGTTTGCGGCAGACGCAGGCGCGGCGGCAAAACAAAAAGCAGAACAGCCATATTTTTGGGGCTGTTCTACTTTTTTTTATTTTGCAGGACGATGTAACTTTTTTCTCCCCAGCCGTTGACATTCACCTCTGCGCATATTATAATCCATTTATATAAACGTTTTATATAAATGGATTATTCATAAAAAGGAGGGAGAAAATAAAATGCCAAAACAGCGTATCACAAAAGAAATGGTGGTAGACGCCGCTTTTGCACTTGCCCGTCAGGACGGTATGGAGCAGGTGCTTGTAAAAAACATCGCGCAGCGGCTGGGCTGTTCTGTACAGCCGATCTATAGCTACTGCCATAACATGGAGGGGCTGCGGCACGACGTAGAAGAGAAAGTCAGAAACTTTCTGCGTGAGTATCTGGCTGCGCACATCGATAAAAACGATCTGTTCCGCAGCACCGGGCAGGCCTATATCCAGCTTGCAAAAGAAGAACCAAACCTGTTCAAAATATTCATTCTGCAAAAAAGGAACAACGTTTCCTCCTTAGAGGACCTGTACAGCCTGGAGGCAAACCCAAAAACGCCCGCATTTATAGCGGACAAACTTCATATCAGCACCGAGAGGGCCAAACAGCTGCATTTAAACATGCTGATCTATACCATCGGTGTCGGCACGATTTTTTCCGTATCGTCGCCGGGCATCTCTATCGACGAGGTCTACGCACAGCAAGAGCAAGCCTACCGCGTTTTTTTGAACGCGGCTTTAGGCGAAAAATGAAAGGACTCAATCAGATGAAAACCGCAGTGATCTACAATTCAAACACCGGGTTTACAAAGCGTTATGCCCAATGGGTCGCGCAGGCGTCAGGGGCCGATTGCTATGAATTGTCCGAGGCAAAAAAGAAAAACCTGACGGCCTATGAGGCCATTATTTTCGGCGGCTGGGCCTGCGCCGGGGGTATCAGCAAACTTAAATGGTTTACCGCGCATATGGATATGTGGCAGGATAAACGGCTGATCGTATTCTGTGTCGGCGCAAGCCCGGCAGACAGCGCAGAGGTGGAAGCCGCGCTCAGCCAAAATTTCAATGAGGCAAAATTGAAAAAGGCAAATCTGTTCTATTGTCCGGGGGGCTTAAATTATGAAAAAATGCCCGCGCCGTCAAAGCTGATGATGAAGTTCTTCATCAAAATGCTTAAAGCGAAAAAGGATAAGACCAAAGACGATGAAATAAAAATCAGCATGCTCTCTTCGTCCTATGATATTTCAGACAAAAAATATATCGTCCCCATTTTGAACTGTTTAAATGGATCGTGCCCCGCCACCGATACTTTATAACGCCTGTCAAACCTTTTTATTAAAAGCGTTTTGCCGCCTGCAAAAAGCGCCCATGGCAAAAATCCGTTTTTTTCCCTGCAGGGCGCGGGCAAACGGCCGCCCGGTATCCCTTATGGCGTCCCCGCCCTGTTTTTTATCTGCAGCGCAAAACCTTCTCGAAAGCCCGGCGGCTTTCGAGAAGGTTTCGTTTTTTCTATGATATTTTACCGCTTAGGCAAAACATTTTAACTTTTATATTTGCGGGCCTTCTTTTTCAGCCTCTCCTGC
>JAUNTE010000370.1 GCA_030538855.1 Oscillospiraceae bacterium | reverse complement strand
GTCATACGCTTTCAGCACCCGGTAGCCTTCTTCCTCCAGCAGCAGGGCAATCGCCCGGACGATCTCACGGTCATCATCCACCACCAGAACGCATTCGTTCATTGAAACTCCTCCTTTGAGCTGCCCTTAGTATAATCCCAAGTCCTTACAAACAGGCCAATGGTTTTCTTACAAATTTCTTACAGAACTTTTCACCCGTCAAGCCGCCCGTTTTTCGCCGCATTTAAAGCGGCATGGCGCAGCGGCGCGCCCAGCGGCCGTTTTGTATCAAAGCCGTATGAAAAATAAAACGCGGAGGGTGTCTCGCATTCCCCGCGTTTTTTATCCGCAGCCCTTCCTCCCGCACCTGAACTTTTCTCTGCACGGGGTCTTATCGGTTTACGCTGTATTTTATTCTAGCATACAAAGCGTCAAAATTCTATCTTTCCCGTCTCAAAGCAGACTTCTTCTAAAATATCCCCGCCGCCCTTTTGCCCTGTCCGCCCTTCGCGCGGCGGCCTTCCTGCACGCCATAAACACAAAAAAGCGCGGCAGCCCGCAAAGGCTTCCGCGCTTAACGCCAAAAGTTTTATAAAATGATACATATCAAACCGCTGCAGCCCTCGTTGATGATACGTTCCAGCGTCTCCTGCAATTTTCCCCGCGCTTCATCGGGCATATGCATCAGTTTGTTCTGCAGCCCTTCGTTCACCAGTTCATGCAGGCTTTTTCCAAAGATATTCGATTCCCATATTTTGATGGGGTCCTCTTCAAAATCATTCAAAAGGCTCATCACCAGCTCCTGAGACTGGTTCTCGGTACCCACGATGGGGGAGACCTCGGTGGTGATGGTCGCCTTCATCATATGGATGCTGGGGCTGGAGGCCCGCAGCCGCACGCCGTACCTGCCGCCCTGCTTAACGATCTCCGGCTCCTCCAGCTTCATCTCGCTGATGGTGGGCATCACGATGCCGTAGCCGGTGGCCTCTACCTGCTCCAGTGCAGACTGTATTTTTTCATACTCTTTTTTGATACGCGCCAGCTCAATGACGCAGGGCATAAGTGAAGCCTCGTCACACAGGGCAAGGCCTGTGGTCTCGCCCAATATCTGATAAAAGATGCCGGGGTCCAGCGTCAGCTCCATCGTTACGCTTCCCGTCCCAAGGTCGATGGAGGCGATGCGGCTCTCTTTCAGATATTCGCAGGACACCGGCCCTTTCTGGCCTATATCCCGGATGCGCACAATATCTTCGGCATAATCCCGCACCGCGCTGTAAACAGCCGTCTGCAGCCAATGTTCTTTCTCTAACTGATTGACCCACTTCGGCATTTTGAACGCGATCTCTTTTACCGGAAATTCATACAGCGCTTCCTTCAATATTTCGGTGATCGTCTCCTGCGTCAGTTCCACACAAGAGACCGGCAGCACGGCCTTATCGTATTTCTCGCTAAGTTTCTGCGCCAGCTCCTTACTTTGCCGTGCCTCGGGGTTGACGCAGTTCAGCAAAATGACAAACGGCTTATTCAGTTCTTTCAGTTCGTTTACCACCCGCTCCTCAGCCTCTTCATAGCTCTCGCGGGGTATATCGCTGATGCTGCCGTCTGTGGTGACGACCAAGCCGATTGTAGAATGATCGCAGATCACTTTTTTCGTCCCTGTCTCGGCGGCCACATCAAAGGGCACCGCCTCATCATACCAGGGCGATTTCACCATACGGGGCTTTTCATCCTCATGGCTTCCCATCGCGCCGCGCACCATATAGCCTACACAGTCGATAAGCCGCACATCGGCAAATACGCCGCCCTCCAGCTCCAGCTTTACCGGCTGCTCCGGGATGAACTTGGGCTCAGTCGTCATAATGGTGCGCCCTGCGGCCGATTGGGGCAGTTCATCCACTGTGCGCTGGCGCACCGCCTGGCTGGTGAGCTGCGGAAGCACCATAAGCTCCATAAAACGTTTGATAAAGGTACTTTTTCCCGTTCTGACAGGACCTACCACCCCCAAAAACGCGCACGAATCGGTTCTGGCCGCGACGTCTCTGTAAATATTACTGGTA
>JAUNTE010000061.1:745-10808 GCA_030538855.1 Oscillospiraceae bacterium | reverse complement strand
GGGATAATGCGCGTAATAGTCGTCCTCCAATAAATTTTCCGTCTGCATATGCAAGCAAAACGGGCAGCGGTACAAATCGATATCTTTTGTTTTTAAAACATACGGCTTTGTTTCAAAAAGGCCGCTGGTCATTGCCCGGCAATCATGTATCCTCTGCTGCAACTCCGTTTTTCTTCCGCATATCCTGCATCTCATCATATTCTATCCTTTCTGTTCTAAACGATCTTCTCCATAAAACCTTTTAATTCTGCCGAACTGATTTTCAACGCACGGCAAAAGTACAAAAACTCGCTGCCTTTCAGCGCCGCCCCTTCTTCAAAAACCTCTTGTATTCTTTTCAGCGGGATCCCTGTCAATTGCGCGGCAAAAAAGCAGTCGATATTGTTTTGTTGCATTTTTTGTTCTAAAAAACGAATAATTTCATCATTCACATATGTTACCTTTATTAAAATCGAATAATTCAATCAATAACCAGTATATAATTGAAAAATTCATTTGTCAATAAAAAAATAATCGAGTTTTGCGTTTTTTATTGACGCTTTTTTTCATTTGCGTTATGATGACAGAACAGGAGGCGTTTATGGCTAATAAAGAATTTGGTGAAATTTTACGGCAGCTGCGCAAACAAAAAGGCTATACACAGCAGCAGGCCGCCCAATTACTGGGGTTAAAAAATAAAAGTACGCTGGGCTCTTGGGAAGTGGGAAAATCAGAGCCGGATGCCTATACGTTTCTCAGATTATGCAGCTTGTATGAGGTGAGGGATCTCTATGCCTCGTTCCATGTCGAACCGCCTGCTTTTTCAGTGCCCTCACTTCACCCCGATCAATTTTTACTGCTTCGCAGTGATTACCGGGAAATTATAAAAAAAGAGATCGAACATATGCTCATTTTGCAAAAAGAAGCGGAAGAGCTTCTGTAACGCTGTAAAAAGCACACGATCTCAACGGCCTCGCCTCCGCAGCTGCCGGGGCAAGCGGGGCGAATGGCCAAAAAACGGCCCTTATTTCACCGCCATTTGCCGCCCAAAAAAACAGATCCCCCGGGTCTCAGGCTTTCAAAGCCTGAGACCCGGGGGATCTGTTTTTACTTTCTGTTTTTATATATCCTCTATGGAAGTTTCAGTGTCTATAGCAGCCCAGCACCTCTAAAAAACCGCAGCAGCTGGCGGCCTGCAAAAGCGCGGCCGAGATACGCTCATCCTTCATATTGCCCTCAATATCGGTAAAAAAGCAATACTTTCCATCCGCGATGGGGCGGCTCTCCAGCCGGGTGACGTTGACGTTCTCACTCAGCAGGGGGAACAAAACGTCCACCAGCGCGCCCGAGCGGTGAGCCGTACGAAAGATCACGCTGACCGTATCGGCCGTCTCATCATATTCCGGCGCGTCGGCAATGACGATAAAGCGGGTCTTGTTGGTCTCATCGCTGATAATGTCGTCGCTCAACACCACCAGCCCGTTGAGCTGGGCCGCGCGTTCTGACCCAATGGCCGCGTAGCGGTTCTCCTTTTTTTCAGCCACTTTGCGGGCCGCCACGGCGGTATTGCGGCAGCCGGTCAGATCCCATCCGCGCCCGCGCAGAAATTTGGCGCACTGTTTAAAACCTTCGGGATGGCTGAACACCTCGCGTATATCCTCCAGCCGCGCGCCGGGGGCGGCCATCAGGCAGTGGCGCACCGGCACCCACGTCTGCCCAACGATATAACAGCCGTACTTGCGCAGCAGGTCGTATACCTCTCCAATGGCCCCGCTTTGGCTGTTTTCAACCGGCACTACGCCGTAATGCGCTTTTTTATCCTTCACCGCGATGAATACGTCTTCCCAGTTCTCCTGCGCGGTGATCTCGGCCTGCGGAAAAAGCTTGAGGCTGGCAATTTCAGCCCATGCCCCCGGCACGCCCTGAAACGCGACGCGCACGTCGCCCTCAGCCGGTTTTCTGGGCGACGGCAGCAGCGTCTCAACTGTGCGGGCACTGCCGTATAAATGCTTGCGCTGGCGGCTTTTTGAAAGCCCCATCAGGCTGCGCATAAAAACGGCGGCTTCCCCTTTTGTGGCAGCGTCTGCCTTCTCCATGGCGGCTGCCACTACGGCGTTTTCCCTCGCCTCGTCCACCAGGGCAAAATTGCCCTTGCTCTTGATCTCGGCCACCGTATCGCTCAGCTGCATGCGGCGGCAGAACAGCTGCAGCATCTGTTCGTCCAAACCGTCTATCTCTCTGCGTATCTCCGCCAGTTGTTCTTTATGGTCCATGATATTTTCTCCTTTAATCCTCTGCTATCGCCGCCCGCACCTTGTTGATGCGGCCCATGAGATGATGGAACTTTTCGGGCGTGATGCTCTGCGCGCCGTCGCAAAGCGCGCACTGCGGAGCGTTGTGCACCTCAATGATCAGGCCGTCCGCCCCGGCGGCCGTGGCCGCAATGGCCATCGGCTCCACCAGGTCCCAGTATCCGGTTGAATGGCTGGGGTCGACCACTACCGGCAGGTGCGATTTTTTATGCAGCACCGGCACCGCAGAGAGGTCAAGGGTATTGCGGGTGGCCGTCTCATAGGTACGGATGCCGCGCTCGCACAAAATCACGTCTTTCGCACCGGCGGCCATCAGGTATTCGGCCGCCATCAGCAGTTCTTCAATGGTACCTGAGAGGGCGCGCTTCAGCAAAACGGGTTTTTTCAGCGCCCCCACCTCGCGCAGCAGCGCAAAGTTCTGCATGTTGCGCGCGCCGATCTGGATAACGTCCACGTCGGCCGCAAAGGCCTCCAGATACGCCGGGTCAAGGATTTCCGTCACAATGGGCAGGCCGGTCTTCTGCCGGGCAATCTTTAACAGCTCCAGCCCGTCCAGCCCCATGCCCTGAAACGCGTAGGGAGAAGACCTCGGCTTGAACGCGCCGCCCCGCATAAAAGCGGCGCCCGAGGCCGCCACGTCCCGCGCCACCGAGAGGATCTGTTCCTCGCTCTCAACGCTGCAGGGCCCGGCGATGACGGCAAAATTGCCGCCCCCGATCTTACGGCCTGCCACTTCCACCACCGTGTCTTCGGGGTGAAATTTGCGTCCGGCCAATTTGTAAGGCTCGCTCACCTTCATAACGGATTCTACAAAATCGTTGGCCTCGATCTGCTCGCGGCTGATGTGGCTGGTATCTCCCGCAAGGCCCATCATGTGGGTCGCCTCGCCCTTGATGTCCTGGATGATGATGCCCTGCTGCTGCAGGGTGTTGGCAAGGTTTTCTACTTTTTTGGGGTCGGCGTCCCGTTTTAAAATAATGATCATAAGTGTGCTCCTCTCTGTTATGCAAATACTTTTTTATTGCGCGGCGGTAAGGGTTCTCCCCTTCCGCTGCGCAGTAATAAAAACCAGCGTCAAGGCGCGGCAAACGCAAAGCGGTTTTACCCGTCCGCCTGCGTCCCGCTGAAAAGGGCTTTCTCCAGCTCCAGATACTCTTTTTTCAGCGGCAGTTTGGTGCCTAAATAATATTCGTCCGCCAGCAGCGCCTGATAGATGAGCATGGGCAGGCCGTCCATGACAGGGTGGCCCAGCTCGGCCGCCCGGCGCAAAAACGCGGTGGGCCGGGGCTTATAGATGAGGTCGCATACCGCGGCGGTCTCAGGCAGCGCCTGTAAAAAGCCAAGGCTTTCAAACCCGGCGGCAGTGCCCTCCATACCCAGCGGCGTGGCGTTGACAAGAATATCCGTATCGGCCGCGTAGGTTTCAGCTTCTTCAAACAAGCCGGCCTTGACGCCGGCGCTGAAGGCCGCATACCGCGCCCTGTCCGCCAACGCCTGCGCTTTCCCTGCGTCCCGGGCCAAAATCACGATCTCTGAAGCGCCAAGTTCGGCCGCTTTCAGGGCGACGGCCGCTGCCGCGCCGCCAGCCCCCAGTAAAAGCAGGCGCTTTCCCTGCGGGCTGACGCCCCTGTCCGCCAGCGCTGAAAAAAAGCCCGCGCCGTCGGTAGAATACCCGTACAGCTTTCCGCCCCGGTTCACCACCGTATTGACGCTGCCAAGCGCCGCCGCGCCGGGGTCTATCTCATCCAGTAATGGTATCAGCGCCTCTTTATGCGGCATCGTCGCGTTAAAACCCGCAAGGCCCCGTCTCGCCTCGCGCACAAAATCGGCCAGCTGCCCGCGTTCCACCCGTTTTTTGTCATACACCGCCGCTTCTGTATACCGGCGCAGCACCGGGTTGTGTATCTCAGGCGAAAGGCTGTGCCCGATAGGGTCTCCGATCACACAGTACCGGGCGGGCGACAACAGGCGGCGGCAAAGGCCGTAAAGCTTTTTTTCCGTCTCGCGCCTGTTTTTACCGCTGTGCAGGATATAGTGCGCGGCCTCCTCGTAAAGGGACCTGCGCCGGGCCTCAAGCTCAAAAAGCTTCTCTTTTTTCCCCTCCATCATGGGGCGGCCCGCCGTCCTGATATTTTCGGCGATTTGGGCCGCCGGACGGTCGATAAAAATAAGCAGGCCGCTGTGCCGCAGCAGGGCGGTGTTTTCCGGCCGTTCTACCACGCCGCCGCCTGTTGAAATCACCATACCGCTCTGGGCGGCCGCAATGCGCACGGCCTCGGTCTCCTGACAGCGAAAGGCCTCCTCACCGTCCTCTTCAAATATCTTTTTGATCGATTTCTCCGCGCGCGTCTCCACCAGCGCGTCCAAATCAAGAAAACCCATCCCCAGCTTTTTTGCGGCCGCCCGCCCCAGCGTGGTCTTTCCACAGCCAGGCAGCCCTGTCAATACAATATTTTTCATCCGTTTTCTCCCTGCCCGGGGCAAAAGTCCCGCCAAAAGCCCGGCCAGCTCTTCGCCACGCATTCGGCGCCCGTCACGGTAACAGGCTGCCTGCAGCGCAGGGCGGCCACGGCGGCCATCATGGCGATGCGGTGGTCGTTCTGCGCCCCGGCCATACCGCCCTGCAGCCACGGGCAGCCCACGATGGTCAGGCTGTCCGCCGCCTCGGTAATACAGGCGCCCAGGCTCTCCAGCGTCTCGCGTACCGTGGCCAGCCGGTCGCTCTCTTTCATGCGCAGGCGCGCGGCCCCGGTGATATGGCTCTCCCCTTCGCACAGGGCCATCACAGCCGCCAGGGGCGGTACAAGATCGGGAATATCCGCCACGTTCGCGTCAAACGCCTTTAATCTTTCCGGGGCCTGCGTCCACAGCACCCCGTCCCGCCATAAAAAGCGTGCGCCCGCCCGCTCCAGCAGGCGGCAGATGGCACGGTCGCCCTGGGCCGATCCTCTATGCAGCCCGGCCACACCCACCGGCCGCCCAAGGGCGGCGCAGGCCAGCAAAAACGCCGCCGCCGACCAATCCCCTTCTATTTCATATGCAAAGGGCCGCGGCCGCTGGCCCCCCGGTACGGCAAAAACGTCGTGGCCGGTGTTGTCCACCGCGATACCCGCGTGGGCCAAAGCCTCTAACGTCAAATCCACATATCCCCGGCTTTCCAGCCGGGTCGTCAGCCGTATGACGCTGTCGCCCTCTAAAAACGGAAGGGCAAAAAGCAGCCCGCTGACGAACTGGCTGCTGACGTCGCCCGGCAGCCAATATTCCCCCGGCCGCAGCGTCCCTTTACACACAAGGCCCTCAGCCGTTTTTTCTATCTGCGCGCCATGCTCTCGCAAAGCGGCCGCGTAAGGGCCCAGCGGCCGCTGCAAAAGCCGTCCTTTGCCGGTAAACAGCACCGTTTTGCCAAAGGTGAGGGCCAGGGGCAGAAAAAACCGCAGCGTGCTGCCGCTCTCTCCGCAATCCAGCACCGCGTTTTCCTTCGGGCCGGCCAGCGGGGCGGCGATGCGCACGGTATCCCCTTGTGTCTCACAGCGGCCGCCCAGCGCCGTGATACAGCGCAGGGTAGCGGCAATATCGGCCGAGGCCGAAACGCCTTTGACACTGCCCCCTGAAAGCGCCGCACAGATCAGTGCCCGGTGGGCAGCGCTTTTAGATGGCGGGGCCTGCACCGTCCCGCACGGAAAGCTCTCCACTGTAACGTTCATCCCTGCTCCACCTCCTGCATCAGCGCCTCAAAACGCGGCAGCGGCATGGGGTACACCCCCGCTTTGCCTAGGCCGTTCAATAAAATCAGTTTTACGCCGTCCGCCTCCGCTTTTTTGTCGATGGCGGCAAGCTTCGGGATCTCGGTGACGGGGTATGGCGGCTTTACCGGCAGCCCAAAGCTTTGACACAGCGCCGCAATGCGTTCCGCCTCTTTTGGCCCATGCAGCCCAAGCCGTTCTCCCGTATGGGCGGCAAGCACCATCCCCATGGCCACACCCTCGCCGTGGGTGTGGGTCTCGTAGCCGCCCAGCTTTTCAATGGCATGGCCGAAGGTGTGCCCAAAATTCAGCAGCATCCGTTCACCCGTCTCTTTTTCGTCCCGCTGCACCACATCTCTTTTCAGCTCACAGCAGCGGCAGATAACATCCGGCAGTTTCTTCTGGAGTTTTTCTCTGTCAGGATATTCTTCAAGCAGGCCGAACAGCTCTTTTGAAAAAATACATCCATATTTGATGACCTCGGCCATCCCGCTGGCAAACTGCCTGTCGTCCAGCGTTGCAAGAACGTCGGTATCCGCCAGCACAAGGCGGGGCTGCCAAAAAGCCCCCGCCAGATTTTTGCCCTCCGGCAGATCCACCCCGGTTTTGCCCCCTACGCTGGAATCCACCTGCGCCAACAGGGTGGTGGGTATCTGTACATAACGGATGCCCCGCATATAGCACGCCGCCGCAAAACCGCCCATATCTCCCGGCACGCCGCCGCCAAACGCGATCAGCAGTTCTTCTCTGGTAAAGCCGCCCCCGGCAAGCGCCGACAATATTTCAGCCAGCGTCTGCATGGTTTTATGGCCTTCACCCGGCGGCACGATCTTGAACACCGGGCGTATGCCCACCCCGGCAAGCGCCGCCTGCAGCCTGCCGCCGTACAGCGCATATACGTTTTCGTCCGTCAGCACCAACGCTTTTTTGCCGGTGTAAATGCTGCGTATTTCCGCGCCGGCGCTGTCCAACACGCCCTCGCCGATACGGATCTCATAGCTGTTTTCCCCCAGTTCTACCTGACAGGTCCTCGGTTCCATGCCTTACGCCTCCTGGTTTTGATATACAAAAAAAGCTTCGTCCCCACAATGGGACGAAGCGATAAAAACTCCGCGGTACCACCCAAATTTTTGCATAAGAGCAAACACTCTGCAGCCTGTTAACGGCGGCCTCCGTCGCAGCCTACGCACAGCCTGTGCTGTTTCAGCCGCGCCGCTCAAAAGTGAACTTCAAACAAACTGCCGTTTTACGGCGCTTTCAGCACATGGCGCCGCTCTCTTGAAAACCTCGTCTGCCCTACTCTCTTTCTCATCGCGTTTTCGTTATCATAGCATATCCTTTTAGGGGTTGCAAGCCTTTTTTTGATTTTTTCACCTTTTCCCACTGTCGTCCCCGCGCCGCCGCGGCATCCTTAAACTATAGCGGCCCGTCCCCTGTAAAAAGGCGCCGTGAAGCGGCGGCCCTTTTTTCTGCGGCAAAAGCTTTTCGGGAAGGGGTGTCAAAAAGGCCGTCTCTGCGGCTTTGGGCCCAAGGGCGCCCGGCTTTCGCATTCCCAATGGCCGCCGCGTTTTTGGCGCTCTTTTCTTCCAAATACGCCGTTATTCGGCATCCGGGGTATCCGGTGCTTTCTCTTCCCGGTCCTGCATCTCCTGCTGGAACAAATGCTCTTTTTCGCCCGCCAGCGTACCCGCCCGCAGCGCACACAGCAACCCCAGCAGCCCGATGCCCGCCAGGCTGATAGACTCAGCGCACACCTCGGCGCTGAGGGGCGCGCTCACCAGCAAGCTCCACAGCTGCTGCGGCAAAAACAGCGCGCAGCACAGGTAAAAGGCCGTCATTCCATAAAAATAGACCGCGCGCTCGATTTTCTTCTCGTAATTGCCCTCTAACAGATGCAATAGCCGCGTCATAAACATCATGGCCGCCAGCACGGCCAGCACATTGATACTGCTGCCGATGCGGAAGAAGGTGGAGTTGTTTGTCATAAACCGGTCCAGCGCCAGCCCCAGCAGGCCTACGCACAGCAGTATGCCGCACCAGACGTTGGCTTTTTTCTTTCGTGAAAGGGCGGCCAGCCACAGGCCGCCCACCGCCTGCAGTATGTAGCACGCCAGTATCAGCCCCCCCATCTGCCCCATATAAAACAGCACAAAGGCGGCCACCGCCCCCGCGATGCATCCCACTGCCCCCACCATATAACCAAGGGTCAGGGTGGCGTCCGGCAAAGCGCCGGGCAGATATTGCGGCTTCTGCTTTTTCGACAGCACAAACGCCGCCGCCATCGGCAGGCCTAAAATCAGATACCGCAGCCATATCAGCTTATCGTTTAAAAGGCCGGTGGCCGCGTCGGTATTAAAAAACAGGTCGGCCAACCGCAGCAGCCCTATTACGGCAATCGCGCCGAGCAGGACCCTATTTTTTTTATTTTTCATCCGCGGCCTCCTTTTCGGCTTTTATTTGCGCGCATCCAGCGGTATATATTTTTGCCGTACCCCTAAATATTTATATGCGGGCCGGATGATACGGTTGGCAAAGACGATCTCCTCCATCCGGTGCGCGCACCAGCCCGGGATGCGGCTGATGGCAAACAGCGGGGTATAGAGGTCGGCAGAGAGGCCCAGCATCCGGTAAATAAGCCCGCTGAACAGGTCCACATTGGCGCAGACGTCCTTATTGCCCTTTTCCTCGGCAAACACCTGCGGCGCCAGTTTTTCAATGGCGCACAGTACCTGAAACTCCTCTTCAAAGCCTTTTTCTTCGGCCAGATGCGCGGCGTTTCGCCGCAGGATAACCGCGCGGGGGTCGCTTTTTGTATAGACGGCGTGCCCCATGCCGTAGATCAGGCCGCTGCCGTCGCCCGCCTGCCGCCGCAGGATACGGCGTAAAAATTCGCGCAGCTCCTCTTCATCGTAGACGTTCTCAACACCCAGCATGATCTGATCCAGCTGCTGCATCACCTTGATGTTGGCCCCGCCGTGCTTGGGCCCTTTCAAAGACCCGATAGCCGCCGAGATGGCCGCATAAGTATCGGTGCCGGAAGAGGACAGCACCCGGCAGGCAAAGGCCGAGTTGTTGCCGCCGCCGTGGTCGGCGTGTACCATCAGGCACAGGTCAAGCAGCTTTGCCTCTTCGTGGGTAAACTTTTGGTCGGGGCGGTAACTGCTGAGGATATGTTCCGCCGTGGAAAGCCCCTCGACCGGCATATGAAAAAACATGCTTTTTTTATCATATACCCGGCGTTTCACCTGATAGGCGTTCACCACCAGCGTGGGCAGCGCGGCAATCAGATTGATGCTCTGCGCCAGTACGTTCTCAAGGCTGAGGTCGTCGGGGTTGTCGTCATAAGAATACATGGCCAGTACGCTGCGGCCGATCTTATTCATCAGGTCGGGCGACGGGGCCTTGATGATCATATCCTCCACAAAATTATCCGGCAGCCTGCGGTGCTCCTCCAGCAGCGTTTTTAAATCCTCAAGCTGTTTTGGCCCCGGCAGGCTGCCGAACAGCAGCAGCCAGATGACCTCTTCAAACATGAACCGGTCTTCACAGATAGCGGCCTCCACCAGATCCTCTACGCTGATGCCCCGGTAGATGAGTTTGCCGTCGATGGCCTCACGCACACCGTTTTTCATCTCATAGCCCACCACGTCGCAGACATTGGTGAGCCCCGCCAGCACGCCGGTGCCGTCGGGGTTCCGCAGCCCCCGTTTCACGCCCAGCTTTTCAGAAAATTCCGGGTCGATATAGTTATTTTTCAGATACTCGCGG
Organism: Oscillospiraceae bacterium; assembly: GCA_030538855.1. Classification (GTDB taxonomy): domain Bacteria; phylum Bacillota; class Clostridia; order Oscillospirales; family Ruminococcaceae; genus JAUNTE01. Next base: position 1,006 of record JAUNTE010000061.1, on the reverse strand, counting down.
CATAAGTATTCCTTGTCCTCATGCTCGTCCAGCTTATCCAGCTGCATAAATACCCCATCCCCTCTTATCTTCTATTGCGCCCGGCCGCCAAACCGCGGCCCTTACTTTCCCCTCTGCGCTTATAGATAGTTTTTATCATACACGCTTTTTTTTGAAATGGCAAGAAGCCCGCCCCCTTTTATTCTTTTACCGCTGTCCGCCCGCCTTCAGGATGAAAAATTCAAGGTGAGGAAATCTCATGATGTTACTGTTTTTAGGATT
>JAUNTE010000061.1:0-735 GCA_030538855.1 Oscillospiraceae bacterium | reverse complement strand
GCTCACCGCGCTGCTGCCCTTCGCGGCTTTGCTGCTGCCGCAAAGCACAGGGGGGCAAAGCGCCCCCGCCGTGCCCGCTGCCTCTCAGCCGCAGCCCTCCGCTGCCTCACCCTCGGGCGAAACGGTGTCGCTGCTGGATGAGGCGACGGGCGAGGTGCTCACCGTACCGGTCGAGCAGTATCTTATCGGGGCCGTGGCCGCTGAGCTTCCCGCCGATTATCAGCCCGAGGCGTTAAAAGCGCAGGCGGTGGCCTCGCACAGTTATCTGCTTGCCTGCCGCGAGGCCAACCAGCAAAAAGAGGAGCTGAAGGGCGCATGGCTGGCCGTCAATACCAAGGCCAGGCAGGGATATGTGACCGACGAGGTGCTGCGCGCCATGTGGGGCGACGCGTATGAAGAAAATTACGCGAAATTTTCACAGGCCTTGTCGGGGCTTGCAAAGCAGGTCCTCACATACGACGGAAAACCGGCGCTGGCCTGTTACCACGCCATCAGCCGCGGACAGACGGAATCGAGCGAAAACGTCTGGGGCCAGCCCCTGCCCTATCTCGTCAGCGTCGATTCCTCTTACGATCTGACGGCGGACGGCTATCTGGATACCGTCACCTATACCCCGCAGGAGATGTCCGACATGCTGTCGGTCAATTTTATAGGGGCCGATCTCTCAGGCGCGCCCGCCGAATGGTTTGGAGAGCCGGTGCGCACCGAGGCGGGCTATGTGAAAGAACTGCCTGT
>JAUNTE010000369.1 GCA_030538855.1 Oscillospiraceae bacterium | reverse complement strand
AGGCCATAGAGATCAAATATTTTTTATTGCGGAGCAATAAAAAATAGCCGCAGCGCAGTGGAGGCTGTTTTTTTGGCCATTCGCCCGGTTGCCGCAATAGCTGCGAGGGCGAGGCCATTGAGATCAAATATTTTTTATTGCGCAGCAATAAAAAATATCAGAGGAGGACGAAAGCCAATGCCGCCCAAAGCTAAAATCACCAAAGAAATGATATTGAATGCAGTGTTAAAAATCACCAGAGAGAAAGGGTTTGAAGCGGTAAATGCCAGAAGTGTAGCAGGCAGCCTGCAATGCTCTACCCGCCCGATTTTTACCTGCTGCCGCAGCATGGACGAATTGAAGACCGCGTTTTTAGCGTTTGCATATGAATATTATGAGCGGTATGTCGATGATTACGGCAAGGCCGCCCAGACAAGCCCATATCTGGTGCTGCCCCTTTCGTATATAAAGTTTGCCGCGGAAGAACCGCAGCTGTTCAGGCTGCTGTTTGTAGATGAGATGGATCTGGCCATGACCAAGGCGGGGGATTTTTATAAAGAGGCGGACAATGAAAAAAGGGCGGCGGCGTTTTCACGTATGATCGGCATAGAGCCGGAGCGCGCCAGGACCATATTTTTGGATATGTTTTTTTATGCGCATGGGATAGCGGTTTTGACCGCGGCGAAAAAAATAGCGCTGGACAAAGACAGCGCTGAACAAATGATGATGAATGTATTGACGGCTTTTATACAAAGAGAAAAGCCGGATGTATGATTTTTGGGCCGGCAGCCCGGCAAAAGAGAGGGAAGGCCGTATGAAAACAAACCCATATCTGGTCGATTTTTATAATCATTATGATGAGGACGCCAGACTGGCAGCGGGACACGGGAAGGTGGAGTTCCTCACCACCATGCGCTATATTGAAAAGTATATAAAGCCCAAAGACCGTGTGCTGGAGATCGGTGCCGCAACGGGGCGGTATTCTCACACGCTGGCGCGGCGGGGGTATGCGGTGGACGCGGTGGAATTGGTGGAGCGCAATATAGAAATTTTCCGTCAAAATACACAGCCGCAGGAAGCGGTGACGATAACGCAGGGCGACGCGGCCGATCTGTCGGCTTTTTCAGACGGCGTCTATGATATCACCCTGCTGCTGGGCCCGCTGTACCATCTTTATACCGTTGAGGATAAGCGGCGTGCGCTGGGTGAGGCGATACGCGTGACAAAGCCCGGGGGTGTAATTTTTGCCGCCTATGTCATATCGGACGGCTGCCTTTTGGACGAGGGTTTTAAACGAGGAAATATCAGCGTTGCGGAATATATAGAGAAGGGCCTGCTTGACGCGCGCACCTTTGCCGCAAGATCACAGCCGAAAGATTTGTTTGAGCTGGTACGCAAAGAGGACGTGGACGAATTGATGAGGGCCTTTCCCGTCAGGCGGCTGCATTACGTTGCGGCCGATGGCTGCGCCCTGTTGCTGCGTGAGGAGATCGACGCGATGGAGGACGGTATGTTTGAACTGTATTTAAAATATCATTTTGCCGTCTGTGAGCGGGAGGATCTGGCAGGTATCACCAGCCATGCGCTGGATATATTCAGAAAATGACGGCTGTATGCGGTTTTACGATCATTGTTTTTATGGGCTGGCCCTATTGAGGGTGTTTGAAGGCGTTTCTTTCCCCGGCATTTTTCACAGCGTATCACAAACGAAGGCGGACACGAAAGTGTCCGCCTTCTTTTACCGCGCTAATATTGTGCCCGCCGCTGTTTTTGGCGCTTCAAAAATATCCCCCAGGGGGCTGCAAACGGCGGCCTTCAAAGGCTCAGGCCTCAGCCACGGCCTCAATTTCAACCAGGGCGCCTTTGGGCAGTTTGGCGACCTCGACGGCGCTGCGCGCCGGAAAAACGCCGTCGCCAAACGCCTGGGCGTACACCTCGTTCATGGCCGCGAAATCCTCCATGTTTTGAAGAAAGACAGTGGTTTTGCAAACCTTTTCAAGGCTGCTGCCCGCGGCGCTGAGTACGGCGGAGAGGTTTTTAAAAACCTGACGCGTCTGCGCCTCGATGCCTTCTCCGGCCA
>JAUNTE010000060.1:8081-10932 GCA_030538855.1 Oscillospiraceae bacterium | reverse complement strand
TATCCTCCGGCGTGATGCCCAAATCTTTTTTGGCCGCCGCGATAGCCTCAGAAGTTTGATTTTCCGGCATAAATGCGCTTAGATCAATGGTGTTAGGCACAATGTTGATATGCCGGTTGACCCCGCAGCGGCGCAAAAATTCGACCACCTTGGGTGAAGGGCCGATGATTTCAGTGGTGTGGTTGGCCACCTTGCGGAAAAACACATGGGCCGCAGGTTTGATGGCTTTTTCAAAACGTTTGGGCGCAACATAAAACATATAATCGTCATACATGGTATGCAGTGTATAGACCGTGGGCTTTTTCAAACGTTTTGCCGCAAAAAGCGCAAAAAGCCCCATACTGAACTCAGTATGTAAATGGATGATATCCGGGTCAAACTGCCGCAGGATCTCAAGCCTTTTTGAATGGACGGGGTTGGCGATACCATAGCCGTATATTTTTTTCAGCGGTATGGACGGGCAATATAAAACGCCGTTTTTGACGACATGATGTTTGAATTTGGGGTTGGTGGTGACGATCAGCACCTTATGACCCTCAGCCTCCAGACAATTTTTCAGCGTTTCAATATGGGTGACCACGCCGCTGATAAAGGGAAAATACGTCTCAGTAAAAATGGCGATCTTCAAATTTTTCAACGCCCTTTCTTATTTTTTAGCAAAAAACCAAAGGAATACGCCGGAATACCTGTATTAGTATATCAGATTCTTTTTCATTTATAAAGCTTGAAAATAAAATTTCTCCTGGCATGAAAGAATAAAATTGTAATGTTTTATAATCTATTATATAATAAGACTATATGAAATATTTGCGTCCTTCAGGCAAAATCATTTTTGTCGGAAAGGCGGGAAGGCGGCGCGTTTATTATGGAAAAAGAATTTTCAGTTTCTCTTGAAAAAATCGTCAACCAGCTGCGGCTTAAAGTTGCATACACCCCGCGGGAATTAAAGGATATCCCGGTGGTATCGGCCGACGTGAACCGTCCGGGCCTGCTGCTGGCCGGATATACCGAATATTTTGACCCCAAACGCCTTCAGGTGTGCGGAAAAGTGGAGATCTCTTATCTGGAAGAGTTGTCGGAGAATGAACGCCGCGCCCATATCCATACCCTGTTTGCGGCGCAGCCTCCTGCGGTGATCGTCACGCGCGACCTGCCGGTGTTCGACGAGATGATGGAATTTGCGCGGCAGTATGAGGTTGCTATTTTGCAGACGGCGGAAAATACTTCAGGGCTGATGTCTACCCTGTACTCTATCCTGAGCGTCGATCTGGCCCCTCGTATCACGCGCCACGGCGTCTTTGTAGAGGTCTACGGAGAAGGTATCCTTATTTTAGGCGAAAGCGGCGTGGGTAAAAGCGAGACGGCGATAGAACTGGTGAAACGGGGACACCGTCTGATTGCAGACGACGCGGTGGAACTGCGGCGTGTGTCAAACCGGACGATCGTGGGAAGTTCACCGGACAACATCCGGCATTTTGTAGAGCTGCGGGGCATCGGTATTTTAAATATTGCGCGGGTATTCGGCATCGGCGCCGTAAAAATGACGGAAAAGGTGGATATGGTGATAGAGCTGGAGCCTTGGGACAAGACCAAAAATTACAGCCGCGTCGGGTTAGAGAACGAAACCACCGATATCATGGGCGTGACGATCCCGCTTTCTGTCATTCCCGTGCGCCCGGGGCGCAATCTGGCCATCATCCTTGAGGCTGCGGCCATCAATAACCGCCAAAAGAAAATGGGATATAACGCCGCGCAGGAGCTTTTGAGCCGGCTGGGGCTGGATAACGATTTTGAGCAGTGAGCAAAATTAAAAAAAGGATATGAGAACGATGCTTTGTATCGCAGCGGATCTGCACTGTCATACCAATGTTTCACATCATGCGTTCAATACCATTACCGAGATGGCGGCGCACGCGAAAAAAACAGGGCTTGACGCGATTGCTGTTACCAACCATGCGCCCCGTATGCCGGACGGCGCTCATCCCTGGCATTTTTGGAATTTGGTGCGGCTGCCCGCCCGACTGGAGGAAACTTATGTTTTAAAAGGGGCCGAAGCCGATTTATTGGATACTGCGGGAACGCTGGATCTTTCGCCCCAGGAGCAGGCGATGCTGGATTGGCTGATCGTATCCATCCATACGGATATCATCCCCAGCCTGACGTTTGAACAGGCGACCGACGCCTGGCTGAAAGTGGCCGAAAATCCTTATGTGGATATGATCGGACATCCTGAGCAGCAAGCCCACTTTTTTGATTATGACCGGGTGACAAAAGCCTTTGCACAGCGTCATAAAGTGGTTGAACTGAATGCAAATTCAGTTGTGGTACGGCCGGGAAGCGAAAAAAACTTACTGGAACTTGCGTGGGCATGTAAAAAGAACGGCGTTCATATCGCCGTTAATTCAGACGCGCATTCGATCTATCAATTAGGAAAGGTGGAGCCGGTGTTGGCCATGCTGGAAAAGATCGAGTTCCCCGCTGAAAATATCGTCAACGGCAGCATAGAAAATCTTAAAAAAGAACTGCGGCTGCATCAGAAACCCTATGCGGAGCATCTTAGAGGAGAAGATATATGAAGTATTATATCGGCGTTGATCTGGGCGGTACAAAAATAGCCGCGGGGATCGTGGACGAAACCCATCGCATCCTTGCCTCAGAAAAGATACCTACAAACCTGCCCCGCCCGCAGGAGCTGGTAGAAGAGGATATTGCGCGTTTATGCCGTTTGGTAGCTGAAAAAGCAAACGTGCCTTTTGACGATGTGCAATGGGTTGGTATCGGCACCCCCGGCAGCGTGAGCGCAGAGGACGGACTTGTATATTTTGGCGCAAATTTTGGTTATTTTGACTGG
>JAUNTE010000060.1:753-8071 GCA_030538855.1 Oscillospiraceae bacterium | reverse complement strand
AAATATGGAAAGAAGGCTAAATTGCCGCGTCTATATTGAAAATGACGCAAACGCCGCGGCTTACGGAGAATATATGGCGGGCGCGCTGAAAGATACCGAATATTCTATTGCGGTGACATTGGGCACCGGCATCGGCAGCGGTATCATCATCCATGGGAAGCTTTTTTCAGGCTTTAACTCTTCGGGGGCGGAGCTGGGACATATGGTGATCGTAAAGGACGGACGGCAGTGCAAATGCGGACGGCTTGGATGTTATGAGCAGTACGCTTCCGCCAGAGCGCTGACTTTGGATACGGCGGACGCCATGCGCGCACATCCTGATAATATGATGTGGGGACTGGTAAAAGGGGATATTACCCGCGTCAATGCCAAAACCGCTTTTGACGGAATGCGGGCCGGCGACAAACTGGCCAAAGAGATCGTAGACCGCTTTGAAAATTATGTTGCCTGCGGCCTTACCAACATCATCAATATTTTTCAGCCCGAAATCATATGTATCGGCGGGGGCATCTCACGCGAAGGGGAGACGCTGCTGGCCCCGATACGGGCCCATGTGGACGCGGAAGATTACGCGCGTACCAACAGCCGCCGCACCAGGATCGTCTGCGCCAGCCTGATGAACGATGCGGGCATTGTGGGCGCCGCCCTTTTAGGGATGCAGTTTATCAATGATTGATCGGAGTGATGTTTTTGTCGGGCAATAGCGTCGGCCACGTCGCGGCGTTCTGCGATGAAAACCAGATATTTTTTTCACGTGAAGAACTTCTTTCAGCCCACTGCACCTTTAAAATAGGCGGTGCGGCGGCTTTGTTCTGCATGCCGGATACCGTTAAACAGTGCGGCGCGCTTGTAAGTGAATGCCGTGCGCACGGCGTACCCTATTTTATTTTGGGTAAAGGCTCAAATGTTTTATTTGCGGACGAGGGCTATGAGGGCGTGGTAATTTCTACTTTAAGGCTTTGCGGCTTTACTTTGGGCGGCGGTACGCTGACGGCGCAGGCCGGGGCGGCCCTTGGCGATATATGTAAAGCGGCCGCTGAGAACGGCATGTCGGGCCTTGAGTTTGCCTATGGGATACCCGGGACGGTGGGCGGTGCGGTTTATATGAACGCGGGCGCTTACGGCGGAGAGATAAAGGACGTGCTGCTGTCGGCAAGTTATCTGGATGCGCAGGGTGGGATACAAACTGTTTCGGCCGAAAAGCTGTCGCTTTCTTATCGGCATTCTGCCTTGCAGGAGGATCAGGGGATATTGTTGGAAGCGGTTTTTGCGTTAAAAAAAGATACCCCGGAAAAAATTTGGGCCGCGATGCATGAATATGCCGCAAGACGGGTTGAAAAACAGCCCTTGGATAAACCCAGCGCGGGCAGTACCTTTAAAAGGCCTGAGGGGGCGTTTGCCGGGGCGCTGATCGATCAGTGCGGCCTGCGCGGTTATCAGGTGGGCGGGGCCGCCGTCAGCGAAAAGCACTGCGGTTTTGTCGTCAACATCGGGGGCGCTACCTGCAAAGACGTGCTGCGGTTGACCGATGAGGTATCGAAGATCGTAAAACAAAAAACAGGGTATTTGCTTGAAAAGGAAGTTCGGGTCGTCCCCGCAAGGCCGCAGGCGCCGGGGAACGAGATATGAGTTTTTCGCGCGAAGTCAAACAAGAGATCATCCGCGCGCCGTTTGAACGGGACTGCTGCATTGCGGCGGCCTGTTATGGTGTGGCCTGTTTTGGAAAATACTTTGACAAGCGTGGGGTGATCTTTCATACCGAGCAGGTTACCATTGCCCGATACGCCCAGCAGCTTTTTGAAAAAGCGGGGATATGCGGAAAAATATTTGTAAAAGGCACCGAGAGCAGACGTATTTATGAATTTGCTGTAAAAGAGCCTTTAGAGGTGGAAAAAACACTGGCTTTGCTGGGCTGCAGCGGGGAGGAAACGGCGCTGCGCATCGATTTTAATAATCTGAATTGCAGCGGCTGTCTGCGGGCTTTTGCCGCCAGCGCCTTTTTGTGCTGCGGGACGATCACCGACCCGCAAAAAGAATATAACTTGGAATTCACGCTGAACCGAAGACATCTGGCAAAGGATTTTATAGAGCTGATGGATAAACGGGGCATTACGCTTCATCAAACCATCCGCAAGGGCAATCAGGTTTTATATATCAAGGCAAGCGAACAGATAGAAGATATGCTGACGTTTATGGGCGCGCAGAACGCCGCGTTGCGTCTTATCAATTACAAAATATATAAGGACATCCGCAACAAAGCCAACCGTCAGACAAACTGTGAAACGGCCAATATTTTAAAAACCATCTCGGCAAACCAGCAGTGCATCGAAGATATTGAGTATTTAAAGGAGACAGGGACGCTGGAAGCATTGCCTGAGCCTCTGCGTCTGGCCGCGATGGGAAGGCTGGAGCATCCTGAAATATCATTGGCCGCGCTGGCGGTGCTTTTAGACCCGCCGGTGAGTAAATCCGGCCTGTGCCACCGTATGAAAAAGCTGCAGCAGATTGCAGATACCCAGCGCGGACAGGCTGTGCGGCCTGAATGAAAAAGGAAGGAGACCTCATGTCTGTAAACGAAAAAAACTTTACACATCTTCACGTCCATACCGAGTACAGCCTTTTGGACGGCGCCTGCCGGATAACCGAGCTGATGGCGCGGATAAAAGCCCTTGGACAGACCGCCGTGGCTATTACAGACCACGGCGCGATGTTTGGCTGTGTGGATTTTTATAAAGCGGCAAAAAAAGAGGGGATAAAACCGATCATCGGCTGTGAGGTGTATGTGGCCAACCGTACCCGTTTTGACAAGGTGCATAAACTGGATTGGTCTAATCATTTGATTTTGCTGTGTGAAAATGAAACAGGCTATAAAAACTTGATCAAACTGGTTTCTGCGGGATATGTGGACGGCTTTTATTCAAAACCGCGTATCGACCACGACCTGCTGGAGCAATATCACGAGGGCCTTATCTGCCTTTCAGCCTGTCTTGCGGGAGAATTGCCCCAGGCGCTGCTGGCGGGAGATTATGAGAAGGCAAAAGAGAACGCCCTGTGGTACAAAGAATTATTTGGCCCAGACCATTATTATATTGAATTGCAGGACCACGGCCTGGATGAGCAGCGGCGGGTGCTGCCGGGGCTGATCCAGCTGGCGAGAGAAAACGATATCCCGCTGGTGGCGACGAATGACGCGCACTATCTTACCAAAGAGGACAGCCGTGTACAGCAGCTGCTCATCTGTATCCAAACGGGCAAAACGCTTGCCGACGACGACCGGCTTGAGTTTGGCACGGACGAATTCTATATAAAAAGCACCCAGGAAATGTACGATTTGTTTTCGATAGCGCCCGAGGCCTGCGAAAATACGAATAAAATTGCCGGGATGTGTAATTTTGATTTTGAGTTCGGCGTGACTAAGCTGCCGTATTTTATAGCGCCCGACGGCAAAGATAATAAGACCTATTTTTTAGAGCTTTGCGAGGCGGGCCTGCAAAAACACTATGGGCCGGATATTTCAAAAGAAGTACGGGAACGGCTGGATTATGAAGTCTCCATCATCGACCGAATGGGGTATATCAATTATTACCTGATCGTTTTTGATTTCATCAATTATGCCCGCAGCAAGGGCATACCGGTGGGGCCGGGCCGTGGCAGCGGCGCGGGAAGCCTTGCGGCCTATTGTATGGGCATCACCCAGATAGATCCCATCAAATACCATCTGTTATTTGAACGCTTTTTGAACCCTGAACGCGTCTCGATGCCGGATTTTGATATCGACTTCTGCTATGAGCGCCGCCAAGAGGTCATCGACTATGTAGTGGAGAAATACGGGGCGGATCATGTGGCGCAGATCATTACCTTTGGCACCATGGCTGCGCGCGGCGCGCTGCGGGATATTGGCCGGGTACTGGGGATGCCGTATCAAAAAGTGGATAACGTGGCAAAAATGGTGCCCATGGAACTGAAGATGACGTTGAAAAAAGCGTTGGCGGTATCACATGAGCTGGCTTCTTTATATCAGCAGGACGGCGAAGTGAAAGAGCTGGTGGATTATGCGATGAAGATCGAGGGGATGCCGCGGCATTCCTCCACCCATGCCGCCGGTGTGGTCATCACCCGTGAGGCGGCGCAGGAGTATGTACCGCTGACCTGCAACGACGGACAGATCGTGACCCAGTTCACCATGACGACCATCGAAGAATTGGGTTTGCTCAAGATGGATTTTTTAGGGCTTCGGACGCTGACCGTCATCAGCGACGCGGAAAAGTCTATCCGCGAGACGATAGAACCTGATTTTTCAATGGAGGATATCTCTTACGAGGATGCTGATACCTTTCAAATGCTTTCAGCGGGAGACACCTGCGGCACCTTTCAGTTTGAAAGCGGCGGGATGCGGCAGGTACTGATGGGGCTGAAGCCGCGCGACGTGGAAGATCTTATCGCCGTTATCTCGCTGTACCGCCCGGGGCCGATGGACTCTATCCCCACCTATATCCGCAACCGCCATGAGCCGGCTAAAATCACCTATAAGCATCCCAGCCTCGCCCATATTTTAGATGTGACGAACGGCTGTATCGTCTATCAGGAACAGGTTATGCAGCTGTGCCGTGAACTTGCCGGCTTCAGTTATGGACATGCCGACCTTGTGCGGCGCGCCATGAGCAAAAAAAAGCATGACGTCATGGAAAAAGAGGGAAAAATCTTTATCTACGGCAGCGACGAGCCGGGCCTTGAATGTCCGGGCTGTATCAAAAACGGTGTGCCGGAGCGGGTGGCAAGAGAAATATTCGACGAGATGTCCAGCTTTGCCAGCTATGCGTTCAATAAATCTCACGCAGCCGCTTACGCGGTGGTAGCCTATCAAACCGCCTACCTGAAATGCCATTACCAGCGGCAGTTTATGGCGGCCCTGCTGACCAGCGTTTTAGAAAATACCGACAAGGTGATCGAATATACCTCTGAATGTCAGCGTCTGGGCATCCGGGTGCTGCCGCCGGACATCAACCAATCGCACCACGGCTTTACCGTAGAGGGAAAAGACCTGCGCTTCGGCCTTTTGGCTTTAAAAAACGTAGGCAGCAATCTGATTGCCCGGGTGATAGAAAAAAGGAATGACGGCCCCTATACTTCGCTTTATGATTTCTGCCGCCGTATGTATGGGACAGAGCTGAACCGCAGGGCAGTGGAAAGCTTTATTAAAAGCGGGGCCATGGATTGCTTTGGGATCACCCGAAAAGCCATGCTGAAAAACGTGGAGAGCGTGCTGAAAAGCGTTGAAAACGACACACGCCGCAATATGGAGGGCCAATTGACCTTATTTGGCCCCACGGAAGAAAAGGCCCCCAAAGAGGATTTTTATTTTTCTGCAGAAGCAGAGTATACGCTGGAAGAACTGTTGCAGATGGAAAAGGAGATCAGCGGGTTATATTTGTCCGGCCACCCGCTGGATAAATACCGTGATAAAATCTCGTCGCTTTCTGATTGCAGCATTTCACAGCTGATGGGGGAAGAAGCGCAGGGATACGACGGTAAAACCGTACAATTCGTCTGTACCATCATCCGTGAAAAACACCTTACCACCAAATCCAACGCGCTGATGGCCTTTGTTACGGTAGAAGATTTGACGGGGACCATGGAGCTGGTGGTCTTTCCCAAAGTGCTGGAGGCAAGCAACGGAGCGGTACGGGAGAACGCGGTGATCCTGGTGCGGGGCAGGGTCTCTTTTAAAGAGGACGAGGGCGCGAAATTATTGGCCGACCAGATACAGCCGCTTGAGGATATGGACGGCCCTGCAAAAGAACCGGAGCGTGGAGGATTATATCTGAAAATCCCTTCGATGCAGTCGGAAAAATTCAGTAAGGTAAAAAATCTTCTTTATATTTTTGAAGGCAAAATGCCTGTGACGCTTTTTTGCGAGGATACCCAGAAGTATTATAAAGTACCGAGAAACCTTTTTGTTGTGCCGAATGAGACGCTTTACCGCGAATTGAGGAATATTTTAGGTGAAACGGCGGTAGTTGTCAGGTAGAGGGGAAAAGGGATATTGCAAAAATGATTACAAAAATGGATTGTTGTTGCATTTTGGTGCAAAAACAGAAGGTATCCTCTTGCATTCTTGTTTTTATTTAATATAATTAATAATGTTCTATCGTAAATGAAAAAGTATGAATCATAAATGTTTCGCTAGGAGGCAATTTTTATGTCAAAAGAAATCAAAACCATTGGGGTTTTGACCAGCGGCGGCGATGCGCCGGGAATGAACGCAGCTATCCGTTCTGTTGTCAGAACTGCAATTTCAAAGGGTTTTCGCGTAATGGGTATTGAGCGGGGCTATAATGGGCTCATCCATGACGAAGTGCGCGAGATGAACGTACGCAGCGTTTCTGAAATCATTCACCGGGGCGGTACGGTGCTTTATACGGCCCGTTGCCTTGAGTTTATGCAGCTTGAGGGCCAGCAGAAGGCGGCTGAAACATGCCGTAAATACGGAATTGACGCCGTTGTGTCTATCGGCGGCGACGGTTCTTTTCGCGGCGCGCGCGATCTCTCTAAACAGGGTATCCCCTGTATTGGCCTGCCTGGCACCATTGATAACGACATCGCGTGCAGCGAATACACCATTGGATATGACACCGCGATGAATACGGCGGTAGAGATGATCGATAAATTACGCGACACCACGCAATCTCATGACCGTTGCAGCGTTGTAGAGGTAATGGGCCGTCATGCGGGATATCTGGCTATCAATGTGGGCATTGCCACCGGCGCCCTGATTACCCTGATACCGGAAGAACCCTGGGATCTTCAAAAAGACGTGATCGACCGGATGATGGATACCCGCGGCACCGGTAAAAAGCATTTTATCATTTTGGTTGCCGAGGGCGTCGGCCATGTGCAGGAATTGGCCGCCACTATCCAGAAAATAACCGGCATTGAAAGCCGTGCAACGGTTTTGGGCCATGTACAGCGCGGCGGCAGCCCCACTTTGCGCGACCGTGTTGTCGCCAGTGAAATGGGCTATCGCGCCATTGAACTGCTGGAGCAGGGTATCTTCAACCGTGTGATAGGCATGAAGGGCGAACGTCTGGTGGATTATGATATTGACGAGGCGCTTGCCATGCATAAAGAAATTGATGAATTGCTGCCCACGATTGCAAAAACGATTTCTATCTGAATTTTTAGAAAAGGCCGGGATACGAGGCGGTATCCCGGCCTTTTTGCACATTTCTTTAAAAAAAATCATATACTGCATTATGCTGATAAAGGGCAGGTGCGGTTATGAGAAAAAGAAAACCACGCAAAAAAAAACGCCGGTTGC
>JAUNTE010000060.1:0-743 GCA_030538855.1 Oscillospiraceae bacterium | reverse complement strand
TAAAAAACAATTGTTATCAGAAATGGAAAAACAAATAACAGTTGAAAAAGCCACTCTATTAAAAGACTTAGAGCAAAAAGAAAACCACGCAAAAAAAAACGCCGGTTGCCGTGGAAATGGAAAATATGTATTTGTGTTTTCGCGGTAGCGGGTGCTTTCATATGGCTGGACGGCCAGATACGGCCCGTGGTTGAAAAGTTTGCCGCGACGCAGGCAAAAATTGTTTCAAGCGTGGCCATGAACAACGCTATCATAGAACAGCTTGAAAAAACGCCCGTTTCTTATGCAGACCTTGTCAGGATAGAATATGGCGCGTCAGGTACGGTGCGAAGTTTACAAATCGACTCTGTCAAAGCAGAAAAGCTACAGGAAACGCTGATAAATGTGGTGGGCGATAAACTGAAAAATTTGCAGGAAGAAGACATCAGCGTACCGCTTGGTACGGTTTTGGGATGGCAGATGCTCAGCCGCATCGGGCCGAATCTTCGGTTTTCTATTTTGCCGGCCTCTTATGTACAGGGAAAACTGGAGAGCGAATTTGAGGCCTGCGGGGTGAACCAGACAAGGCATCGGATCGTGATGCATGTAACGGTGAATATGACGGCCTTTACCCCGGGATTCTCTGCGGAAACCGTTATTTCAAGCGATATTGTGGTTGCCGAGACTGTGATTGTCGGAGAAGTGCCCCAGTGGTACGGCGGGACGCTTATTCAATCCGCCTGAGAGCGGGCAAAAGCTTTCAG
>JAUNTE010000368.1 GCA_030538855.1 Oscillospiraceae bacterium | reverse complement strand
CCCGCTCCATATGATACCCGTCCGACTGCACATAAGCGGTCTCTTTCTTCCACCGGTTGATCGTCTCATACAGCTGCAAAAGCATCTGAAATGTGATCTCGTAAGGTGAATGCATCCCTACATAGCGAAATACCGCATAGGTACGGGTAGGCACCGTATAGCTTTTGACCGGCGGGCGCCCCGGCGCGGGGCCTTTCACTTGGGTGCAGGCGGCATACAGCCTGCCTTTGGGGTTATCGTTATATAACACCAGACCAAAATAGACAGACGCATCCACCTTATCCGCTATCCCGGGCAGATAATTTCTCTCCCACTCGGCTATCAGCTGATTTGTATCTTTGTTGAAATAATTATGGTCGTGTATGATCTCCTTCTCGATCCCCTGCAAAAAAAATTGCGGCCTGATGCGCATCTGCGGCTCGATCATCACCCCCGCCTCGGCCGGATATAAGGCGGCGATATCCAATTTTTCCTCTACCGGCAGTTCACAGCGTACTTTTCGATACTGCGCCGGGGTCATATGATACTGCTGCTTAAATGCGCGTATATAAGATTGTTCATGAGAAAATCCGTATTTCAGTGCAATATCAATCAGGTTCCAGTTGGTGTTCAAAAGTTCGTCCAGCGTCATACAAAGCTTTCTGCTGCGCGCATACGCCATGATGGATTTTCCCGTAAGTGTTTTAAACAAACGGTGAAGATAAAATTTTGAAACACCGGCTTCTGCAGCCAGCTGCTGCAGGTCTATATTTTCCGCCGTATGCTCATCGATCAGGCGGATCGTCTTTATGATCTTCTCGATCTGTTCGGCATTCAATCGCTTTCATCTCATTTCATGAAATAATATGCTTATTGCGGCGCAGGCAAAAATATATATAAGTACCTGGGCCGCAGCGTTTTTTCCGGTTGCTTTTATTGCCTGAAGCTTAAAAACGGTTTGAATTTTCTCATAGCTCATAATAAAAAGGGTTGTAAATTCGCACGAAATGAGACTTTCTCAATAAATATCCGCCAAGGCTCACTGCGATGAATAAACTGATTTCCCTCATATTTTTTCTCGTTGAATGCAAATTGTTTAATCAGACAGATCCTCAAGCAAGCGTCCGTTATCGTTCCATTCTCCATACATCACATTAGCTTTTGTATTGTCTAATAATTTCTGCAAACGGATTTTGAACAATTCCGGCTGTTTTTTCTTTATCTGAATGGTATCTATTCTTACCCGCTGGTATAATGGCGGAAACTTTTGAAAGTTCTCCCAAATTTCTATATCAGCTTGCAACGCTTCTAAAATAACCTTATCAACCATAAATCCCTGCTCAGACATATCAGGTAATACGGCTCTGCCTGCGTCTGTCATACGTCCTAAGCGTTCCATCCTGCGGCAGCGTTCTTTATTTAATTCAGACCACAAGCTGCCTTTTCTTCGGGGCGCCAACCTCTGTGCAGTTATGCCATTATCCATTTTCTTTGTGGTGCTGTCGATCCAGCCAAAACACATCGCTTCTTCCACTGCGTCTATATACCAAAACGTCCCATTATCAATTGGCCGCCCACGTTTTACAACTACCCAGCATTCATCTTCTTTATTATAATTTTCCAAAAGCCATTTCCGTAACTCGTCACGATTTTCAGCTGGTAATAAATTCTTAAACTCCATTTTTGTTATCCTTACTGCTTCCGATTTATCGAGTACACCTTTTCCGTCAAATGCGGCATACTTCATATTTTTCAATCCTAATACTTCGCCCTGTGTCTGTCAAATACAGGCGCGCATGGCCTTACAGCTTTTTTATAAAACGTCTGGTTCACCCGGGCGCCAAACAGGGCGCCATTTTCACTTATCGGCCTATGGCCCATTTCTCAAAGCCTTAACCGTCATGTGTATTTACAACTGATTTCAGCACCCTGACCGGCTGGCAAAACGCTGTTTTTCATTGTGGAGCAGCAGGTTTTTCTAAGCGCGCCGCGCAACAACAAAAAAGCTGTGTAACCTCAGCCGCAGCACTTTTTATTTTCGGCTGTTCTATCGCCTCGCCCCCGCCGCTATTGCGGCAGCCGGACAATTGGCCAAAAAAAA
>JAUNTE010000059.1 GCA_030538855.1 Oscillospiraceae bacterium | reverse complement strand
CCCGGGAAAGTCGCGCGATTGGCAGACCTTTCAATGAACCTATAGGCTCTGCCCAGGGCATGCCCCAAGGGGGCTTGTGCAAACCACCGGTACGGCCGATGGTTATGATTAAAACAGCGGTTGGGCGGCGAAGAAAAGGGCGTTTGGGGATAAGACAGGCCGTTTTTGGCGGATAGCAAAGCGAGGCCCTTTGAGCTGAAGGCCGCGCGCCGGCATAGAGCTTTTACCTTTTTCATCTTGATAAACGGGCGTTATGCAGCACACAGACCGGGATATTTGCAGACTGTGATTGCACATGGCGCAAGAATTTGATATAATTTTTTATACTTTGTTGTGACGTAAATATTGAAATGAAACAGTGAGGAAGAAATTTGGAATATACATATATTGCGCCCTGCTATTTCGGCGTAGAGTCCGCGGCGGCCTTCGACGTAAAACGCATAGGGGCAAAAGAGGTAACGGTAACTGACGGGCGCGTCTCGTTCAAGGGCGACGGGATGATCTTGGCAAAAGCCAATATCCATATGCGCTGTGCCGAGCGGGTATTGCTGCTGCTGAAGACCCAGACAGTCAAGACATTCGACGAATTGTTCGATATGGTATACGCCCTTCCGTGGGAGGATATCATGCCTTCACGCGCGGCATTTTTGGTAAAGGGTTCATCCCTTTCCAGTGTGCTCTCCAGCGTACCGGCCTGCCAGAGCATCGTGAAAAAAGCGATGGTGGAGCGGCTGAAAAAAGGACATCAAACAGCGGTTTTGCCTGAGGACGGCCCCACATACAAAATCAGGTTCTCTATCCGCAAGGATGTCTGTGAAATCATGCTGGATACCAGCGGAGACGGGCTGCATAAACGTGGTTATCGCAAAGACGCCACCATGGCCCCGCTGAAAGAGACGCTGGCCGCCGCCATTGCAGATCTGGCGCGGGTACGCGCCGACAGCCTGGTGCAGGACCCCTTCTGCGGCAGCGGCACGTTGCTGATCGAGGCGGCAATGAAGGCCATGCACATTGCGCCGGGGCTGAAACGGCGCTTTTTAGCCGAGCAGTATACTTTTATCCCGCCTGAGATTTGGCGCGCGGCCCGTGCCGGGGCGCTGGAAGAGGCGATTGCCGCGCCGGATTTTAAAGCCGTGGGTTTTGATATTGACCCTGCGGCGGTAGACATTGCCAACCGCAACGCAAAATTGGCCGGGGTGGAAGAAAAAGTGAAGTTTTTTACGGTCGACGTGAAAAATTTTGCGCCGTCGTCCTCCGCTGTTATCCTGACGAACCCGCCCTATGGCGAACGGCTTGGTAATACCGCCGAGGCTGCGGCGCTGGAGACGGTGTTGGGGGAACGCCTTTCTGAAAGCCCGGTAAAAGGGCTTTACGCCATCACCTCAGACGCAGAGTTTGAAACGCACTTTGGCAAAAAAGCTGACCGGAGAAGGAAGTTATACAATGGCATGATACCCTGTCAGGTATATATGTATTTTGAAAAAAGAAACGCGGTAAAATAAGGAGGTAAATGCTAAAATGAAAAAAATGATTGCGGTATGTTTGGTTTTGATATGTATGACGGGCTTACTGGCGGCCTGCGATAAACAGGAGGCCCCCGCGGTGGACAGCGGCACCCGCGCGCCCGCCGTTACTGAGCCGGACAGCCCGGAAGTGCCGGATGGCCCGGATGAGCCTGAAGCCCCGGAATCCTGGCAGGAACCGGATGGCGGTGAGGAAGAAGTGCTTTATCAGGCGGGCAGCTGGGATGGTAACGTATACACCAATGAATATTTGGGGCTGACGGCCGAGGTAGGCGAAAGCTGGAAGATATTTGACCAGGAGCAGATGACACAGCTGAACCGGGAAGCCATGGAGGGAATGGGGTATACCGACGCCCAGATAGAGCAGGTGCTGAAAAAACAGATCTATGACACCATGTTTGTTGAGGCTGAAACAAGAAGCAATATTCAGGTCACGGTAGAGGACCTTTATCCAAACGATTTTGTTACAGAAGAAACCTATCTTGAAATCACCAAAGCGGGCCTGACGGAAAATTCCGGCTATGATTACGAGATAGGCGAGAATAAAACGATAGAAATAGGCGGCTGTGAATTTTTGTGTTTTGATGCAAAAGTAGATGCCTCGGCCACCCAGCGCACCTGCGCTTACCACAAGGGGCGGTATATGATCTGCCTGATCTTTACCGATATGTCCGGCGACGAGGGCGGGCTGGATGCGATGACGTCGCTTTTCAGGCCGCTGTAAGGCGTACCGTTTATAAAAACACTTTAATACCTGTTTGCGGCGTGAAAATAAAAAGATGAAAATTTAAAGAAAACAGACGGCGTTTTCTTTACTGCGGCGGCAGGATGTGATATGGTGAGCAGGACAGAGAAAAGAGAGGAAGAAAAAAGATGAAAAAGCATATTGCATTATGGCTGCTGCTGGCTTTATGCGCGGCGCTGTTCGGCGCCTGCGGCGAACCGGGATACACCGCCGGCGTATGGGAGGGGAAAACCTATACCAACCAGACATTGGGCTTTCAGCTGGAATTGGACGACAACTGGCTGGTGGCTACGGCGCAGGAGATGGAAGAACTGAATGAAAACGGCGCCACGGCTATGGGGTTGAGTGAGGAACAAAAAAAGCAGCTGCGTGAAAAAACGGTTTACGATACCATTTTTACCCCTAAAAACGCCGATGTGACCGTGCAGATCACAGCGGAAAATTTAAAAAAAAGCAGCGGCGCTGCGGATGAAGACAGTTATCTGAACAGCGCGAAGGCGCAGCTGTCTTTGATGCAGGCCAAAGAGACGTATGAGATCAGCGATATTTTTGACGTGACCCTTGGGGGGCGCGCTTACCGGGCGATGGAGATCGTTGTTGGGGACGGAGACAAGGTGCAGCGCATCTATGTCAGCCGTGTAGGAGACGATTATATGTCGGTCATCAATATTGCGGCATCGGGCGACCATGTTTTACAGGAGGTCGAAGAACTTTTTCAGCCGCTTTCATAAGCGGCGGCGTGCTGTATCATATAAAAATAACAGGAAATAAAAAACGCTGGGTTTAAGGCTATGAGGTTTATTTTTGTTGTTACTGCGCAGCGAAGCGAAGGCTGTTTTTTGGACAATCGCCCGGTTGCCGCTTTAGCGGCGGGGACGAGGCCCTTGGAATCAAATGTTTTTTATTGCGCAGCAATAAAAACAGCCGCAGAGAAGCGGAGAATATTTTTTGGCCAATCGCCCGGCTGCCGCTTCAGCGGCGAGGGCGAGGCCATAGAGATCAAAAAACAGCGACGGAATATTCCGCCGCTGTTTTTTATTTTGATATAAAGGCAGCAAAACGGGCCAACGGACAGGGGAAGACTGGACGGCCCGTTATTTGAAGAGTGAAAGCGGAAGCCCTTTACAAACGCCGCTGCGCTGTATGCCCGTTTAAACTGTGGGCTTTACCCCTGCAGTTTAAAACGCAGGCTTTAGGGGCGGCGCGCTGCGGCGATAGTATAAATATGACGAAAAATGTTTACTAAATGGCGATTCTTTGAATATTTATACTATTAGTACGAACTTTTTCAAATGCCTTCCAGATCAAACGGCGGGGTGTACTCCTCTTTCGCGCTGCTCTTTTCCTGCATATATCCTGTGTCCAGCCCCAGAGAAAGGGCGTGATCGACGATTTTGCGATATTCATAGGTGGAGATGCGGCGGTTGAGCGGGGGCGTTTTACCCGCTTTATAACAGGGGGTATATTGGCTCATCAGGCTGAGAAGAAAGCCGCCGCGCGGCAGGGCTTGGGCAAGCCAATCCAGCACCGCCCGGCTGTCGGCCATACAGCCGGGCAGCACCATATGGCGGATGACAACGCCGCGCTGCAGCATCCCGGCGCTGTCGAATACAGGGGGCCCTGTCTGGGCGCACATGGCCTGTATGGCGCGGGAGGCGGCTTCAAAATAATCCGGCGCGCCGCTGTACCGGGCCGAGAGAAGGGTAGAGACGTATTTGAGGTCCGGGACAAAAATATCCACATAGCCTTTTAGAGAAGCCACGGCCTGCAGCGTCTCATACCCGCCCGTGTTATAAACTACCGGGATATGCAGAGCCGGACGCGCAAGCGTGAGCGCCTGTATGATAGACGGCAGCCAGGGCGTGGGGGTGACAAGGTTGAGGTTGTATGCGCCTTTTTTTTGCAGTTCAAGAAAAATCTCGGCCAGCCGCGGCACTGTGATCTCTTTGCCGTACCCGCCTGCGCTGATGGCGTGATTTTGACAAAACGCGCACTGCAGGTTGCAGTGTGAAAAAAATACCGTCCCACTGCCGGCACCGGTAAAGCCGGGGGCATCCGGCGCCGGGCCGGAGAGGCAGGGCTCTTCCCAGTGGTGCAGGGCGGCACGGGCGGCTTTTACCACCCCTCCCGCGCCGCAGTAGCCAGGCTTTTTGGTGCGATCTGCGCCGCAGCGGCGCGGGCAAAGCGTACAATGGGTATATGCAGACGGCAAAAGGGCCCCTCCTTTCGAGCGATGAAATGGGACAGTATTTAAAAGCGCTAAACAAAGCGGCAAACCTGACAAAGACAGGCCGCAGCCGGTATATATCGGACGGATCTTTCAGCGCCTTTATTCTACCATAAAAATTGAAATCATGATATACTGATAACAAGAGAAAAAAGAAGGATGGAAGAACAAAAATGGAGCATAAAGAAATGGACAGCCGTGTGCTGCATATACCCGGCTGTGAGAATTTTCGTGAGCTGGGGGGATACCCCGCGGCGGAGGGGAAAAAGGTAAAGTACGGCGTTTTTTACCGTACAGGCGCGCTGTATCCGCTGACGGGCAGGGAAGAGGAACTGGAGAAGCTTCATCTGCGGTCGGTTTTGGATCTTCGCAGTAAAATGGAGCGTGAACAGCAGCCTGACCCGGCGCTGCCGGGCGCGGAGTATTACGCCGTATCAGCGCTGAAAGCCATGGACGAACAGGATATGAGCTTTGATTTGAGCGAGCTTTCAAGCCAGGGCGCGGCGTTTTTAAAAACGGCGGGAAATTTTGTAGAGGCAGGGTATCATCAAATGCCCTTTGACAATGAGGCCTACCGGCTGTTGTTTTATTTGATGAAAGAAAACAAGACGCCCGTTTTATTTCACTGCACGGCCGGAAAAGACCGTACCGGCATAGCCGCGGCC
Source organism: Oscillospiraceae bacterium (assembly GCA_030538855.1). Classification (GTDB taxonomy): domain Bacteria; phylum Bacillota; class Clostridia; order Oscillospirales; family Ruminococcaceae; genus JAUNTE01. Next base: position 5,846 of record JAUNTE010000059.1, on the reverse strand, counting down.
CTTATTTTGCTGGCGCTGGGCGCGACGGAGGAAACGGTGATGGAGGATTACCTGTATACCAATGTCTGCCGTAAAAACGCGGCGGCGGAAATGACTGAAAAATACGGCCCGCTGCTGCGCCGGGTGCAGCCCGGCGCCGATCCGGCGCAGATATTCGGAATGATCGCCGGGGTGCGGGAAGGCAGCCTGCGGGCTTCTCTGGACGCGATAAAAGAGCGGTACGGCAGTTACGAGACCTATTTTTTAAAGGAATATGGGCTGGACGCGGAGGGCCTGGGCCGCCTGCGCCGCCTGTATTTGGAGGAACGGTAAACGCGACGGCCAGCGCCTGTTAATAACAGCCGCCACGGATAAACGCCGCTGTTTTTTAACCGGCGGCGGGGCCATATGACAAAGAAACCGGGCCATACGAACAGATGAAGAAGGACACAGACCCGCGCTGCGGGGAAATGTGACGGCGCAGCGGAAGGGGAGAAACCGGACGGTGGCGTTTTTGGCGGCAAGAATGTTTTATAGGCGCGCCTGATACAGAGACGCCTGAAGTATGACGGGGGCCGGAGAGCGCCTGCGGAGGGAGACAGGCCCCGGCGGATAAAAAAGGCTGACGGCTGCAGTGAAGCCGCGAAAGAGAAAGCGGCCTAAACTTATAAAAGCGCCGCTTTACGGGGGGGGGGCTGGCCGCCATCGCTCAAACGGCTGTATGCACGGCGTATGAGAGACGGTGGCAGCCCGGATAAATATCTAAAAAGTGGAAAGGATTCTCTGCTTGACGTTTTACTGCAAGTGAGGTAAAATTTTAACGAATTATGAATAAATAAGGCGGAAAACCGTTTGCGGCCCATGACCACCCGGCACTGTTTCAATGCGGAAGAACAGCGGCAAAGGGCCGGGCCCAGTGTACAGGCGTTTTGACAGTTTTGCTTTTTGCAGTATCCGGCGTTTTAAAGCCGCGGCTTTTATACGGCGGGTTTGCTGCGGGGCGGGCTGCGTAAGGGCACGGGCATCGTGTGCTGTAATAGCTTTACGGGGCCGCCGCGTAAGGGAGGAAATAGCATGAACGGTATTTGGATGGTGGTGATCGCCATCGTCGTGCTGGGCGGCGCTTATCTTTTGTATGGGCGTTATCTGGCAAAGCTGTGGGGCGTAGACGCGAAAGCGAAAACCCCCGCCTATGAGTTTGAGGACGGCGTAGACTATGTGCCCGCCGACACCAACGTGGTATTTGGGCATCAGTTTGCCTCGATAGCCGGGGCGGGGCCCATCACCGGGCCTATTCAGGCCGCAGTATTCGGCTGGGTGCCTGTTCTTTTATGGATATTGATAGGCGGCGTGTTTTTTGGCGCGGTGCAGGATTTTTCAGCCATGTATGCCAGCGTAAAAAATAAAGGCCGTACCATCGGCTATGTGATCGAAGAATACATTGGTAAAACCGGCAAAAAACTGTTTTTGCTGTTTTGCTGGCTGTTTTGTATTTTAGTGGTGGCGGCTTTTGCCGACGTAGTGGCGAAGACCTTTAACGGTATTGGCGGTACAGACGCCGTCAACAGCGCGAATGGTTCTGTGGCGACGACCTCGGTGCTGTTTATCTTAGAAGCCGTTGCGCTGGGTTTTATCTTAAAATACGGAAAATTAAAAAAGTGGATGAACACCGGCATCGCGGTACTTTTGCTGGTGGCGGGCGTAGCGCTGGGGCTTGCGCTGCCGGTTTTTTTGGATACCGGCACATGGCACATCGCCGTTTTTGTCTATATTTTGATTGCTTCGGTAGTGCCGGTGTGGGCGCTTTTGCAGCCGCGGGATTACCTGAACAGCTATCTGCTGATTGCCATGATCGTCGCGGCGGTGATCGGTATTTTTGTGGCGAACCCCTCGGTAAATCTGCCTGCATTTTCAGGCTTTTATATAGAGGGCAAGGGGAGTCTCTTCCCCATCCTGTTTGTCACGGTGGCCTGTGGCGCGGTATCAGGCTTCCATTCGCTGGTGTCGTCGGGCACTGCGTCGAAGCAGATCAAAAATGAAAAAAATATGCTTCCGGTCTCTTTTGGCGCCATGCTGATGGAATCCATGCTGGCGGTGATCGCGCTGGTGGCTGTGGCTTCGTTTGCCAGCATCGGTGCGGCCGAAGAAATACCACCCCGACGCTGCAGTTTTCAGGCGCGGTAGCCGGGTTTTTGACGGCGACGGGCCTGCCCCAGAACGTGACGTTCACCCTGATCAATTTGGCGGTGTCGGCGTTTGCGCTTACCAGCCTTGATTCTGTAGCGCGGGTGGGGCGGCTCTCTTTTCAGGAGTTTTTTCTCGACGCCTCGGTCACCGATGAAAATATGAAGCCCTGGCGTAAGTTTGTTACCAATAAATATGTGGCTACCATTGTCACCTTGGTATTGGCCTTTGGGCTGGCAAAAGCGGGGTACGACGCGATTTGGCCGTTGTTTGGCTCGGCCAACCAGCTGCTCAGCGTACTGTCTTTAGTGGCCTGCGCGGTATTTTTAAAACGTACCAAACGCAAAGGGTTTATGCTGTGGTTCCCCATGGCGTTTATGATGGCGGTGACTTTCAGCGCGCTGGGTATGACTATTTACAACCTGTTGAGCGGCATTTTATCAGGGAATTATCTGCTGGCGGCGGGTATGGCAGTGAAAAACGAGGCGGGCAAAATGGCGCTGACCGTATGGGGCGCTGGCCTGCAGATGGTTTTTGCGATATTGCTGCTGGTGCTGGGCGTGATCGTGGCTGTGATGGGCGTCAAAAAGCTGTGCGCAAAAACAGAAGAAAAAGCGCAGGCCGCCGTATAAAAAATAGCCGAAAACGAAAGACGCTGCGGCTGAGGTTATAAAGTTTATTTTTTGTTGTTGCGCGACGCGCGCTCAGAAAGGCGCGCTGCTTCACAATAAAAAATAGTCGCAGCCTAGGGAAGGCTATTTTGGCCATTCGCCTGGTTGCCGCTTTCGCGGCGAGGGCGAGGCCCTAGAGATCAAATATTTTTTATTGCGCGGCAATAAAAAATAGCCGAGAGCGAAAGACGCTGCGGCTGAGGTTATAAGGTTTATTTTTTGCCCTGCGCGACGCGCGCTTAGAAAGGCGTGCTGCTTCACAATAAAAAAGAAAATAAGAGAAGGGCCGCCGGTTGCAGTATACCAGCGGCCCTTGCTTTTTTACCGCGAAAAGGGTATGCTGAAAAGCATCCGACGCGCCTGTGCCGGAAATGTCGGGCCGCGGCGTTTTATGCCATGCTATAAAATAGGGGGCGGCCCGGCGGTTTGCCGGGGATGTTTCCGGGTTTTGGTAATGAGGGCACGGCCGGTCCTGCATCCTGACCGGGAAGCATATGGTACGTTTGAGGACGACAGTTGGGAACAGACTTTTTTGACGGTATAAAATAAAACGGATCATTTAAAACCGATGGGAAAGGGCGCGAGTTATGAAAAAAGTAAATGTTCTGTACTACCTTCTGCTGCTTGCGCTTTGGCCGGGTGTTATTGTATTGACAGGGATGGGTTTAAAGTTGAGCAGGCTGTTTCTGCTTTTGCCGCTGCTTTATGTTTGCTGGTGCATTTTTTCACAGAATATCATCTATGCGCTGAAGAAAAAAGGACAGCTGAAAGAAAACTTTGACGTCAGCGTGACAAGCGAAGCGGAGTGGAGCACCTTCTGGTTTGACCGGACCCATGGGGAACTGGCTATGCTGTGTACCTTCCATCCGTTCCGCATTCAGTATATCCCGGTGAAAAAGATATGGGACGTTTCTGTGCGGGTTGACCGGGACCCCAAGGCCCCGGAACTTGCGGCGCTGATAGCCTGCACGTTTGATATCGACGGAAAAAAATACCGGTGTGTGATGTTCTCAAAGGGGAGATTCAGCGGTTTTCGGATGGATGGACTGGCGGGCGTTATATTAAAGCAGGCCACAGAGCTTACGGAGGAGATCCTTGCATGCAGGCGCAGGCTTTTAGGATAGGGGACGAAAGATGACGGCAAAAGGGTATGGGCCGGTTTTCTTTTTTGATACCGCAGAGAGGGACGGCAGCGCCGCCGGCAGGCTACTGCTGGGACAGGGAGACGGACCGGTTTTTAAATAATAACGAAAGAGAAGTTTGGTATTGCAGATGAAAAAAGCAGAAAAGGCAGCCCTTGCTTTTTGGATATTGGCGGGGCTATGGATGCTGATCATTTTTTGTTTTTCAGCGCAGACCGGGGGCGAGAGCAGCCGCCTGAGCGACGCGGTGGCGGGGGCGCTGCAGGGCGGCGCGTCAAAGGATAACGGGCTGATATGGCTGATACGGAAAAGCGCGCATTTTATAGAATATTTTCTTTTGGGCGGCCTGCTTTTCAGCGCGTTTTATCTGACAGGACGGGATAAAAAAGAAAAGCCGTTTTTATACGCGGCGGCGGCAGGGATTTTATACGCGGCCCTGGACGAATGGCATCAGGCCTTTGTGCCGGGCCGCAGCGCCCGCGTTGCCGACGTTGTACTGGATGGGGCGGGCGTATTATGCGGCGCGGCGCTTGCCCTTATCTGCTGGTTTTTTTGGCAGAAAAGAAGAAAAAAGGGGCGAAACGCAGAGACGGTACGGGGAGAAAACAATGGAAAGAGACTTTGAGACAAGAAGAAAACGGGGATACCTCACGCCGGAAGAGGCCGCCGCCCTTGCCCCGGCCGGCACAGAAGAACGGATAAACCTGCTGAACGCCCCGGACGCCTGTACGCGCACCGCCGCCGCGAAGCATTTATCCGCAAAAGACCCCGCCTGTGCCCGGGCGCTGCTGCAAAGGCTGCAAATTGAAAAATGCCTGTATACAAGGCTGGCAATTTGTGAAAGCTTGCAGCAGGGAGATGTACAGGCCGCGCGTCTGATAGCGGACCGCCTTGGGACCATCGGGAACAATCAATACCGGCAGCCCCCGGCAAGGCCTTCGGCCAAGCGCTCGTATCCGTTGCCGAGAGATATTGCAGCGCGTGTTATGGGAAAAATGGAGCCTTCGGTTTTTCCGGTGCTTGCAAATATCCTTCAAAGCGGCGACAAAGTGAAACTCAGTGAGGCGCTGGATGCTGCGGGCTTTATGGCGTTTTATCATCCGGTGTTGAGAACTTATGAGAACGCCGGGCTGGTAGTGCGGCTGGCGCGGCAGTACCAAAAACAGCCCCTGCTGCTTTGGAAAACGGCGCTTTGCCTGTCAGCTTTTCCATCGGAAGAATCAAGACGGGAGTTGCTGTGTCTGCGGCAGCGGGACGATGTGATCGGCGCGGAAGCGGCGCGCTCACTCAGCTTTTTTTCATGACGCAGGCGGTTTTATCCGCGCGGCGTGTCTATGGCAAAAATAAGCGGCAGCCGTGTTTGGGCGGCGGGTTTGAAAGGGGCCGCAGATATTCTGCAGGGCAAGACGGTTTTGGAATTTTGTGGTTTTACCGGCCTTATTTATGCCAGCTTTTATGTAAAGCGCAAATATTCAGGCTGAAATTACATAGCAGAGAGGAAAAAACATGGATGAATTGTCGCTTCGGCAGCTTTATCATGAGGACATTGCGCTGTTTGAAAAATGGCTGTATATGCCCCATGTAACCAAATGGTATCATGACCCGCTTGATTGGATCGATGAAGTGAAAAAGAGGAATGATGAATTTTCATTCTTACATCACTTCATGGTGGAATTGGATGGGGAACCTATCGGTTTCTGCCAATATTATGAATACTGTCAAAGCGGAGAAAATTGGCATGGCAATACAGATATAAACGGTACTTACAGTATCGACTATCTGATCGGTGATGCGCGCTGTCTGAGAAAGGGGTTTGGGAAAAATATCATACAACTGCTGGTTAAAGAAATCAAGCTGCATAAAAACGCAA
>JAUNTE010000367.1 GCA_030538855.1 Oscillospiraceae bacterium | reverse complement strand
TGGTTTTTGTTTCATCTGCTGAAAAAACGCTCTCGTTTTCTATGGAGCTTGGTTTGTCAGCAGCCCCATTTTGTAACATAGAACCACCTGTTAGACATATGGCCCGAAAGAGCTTGAGCGGGTGAAGAAGGAAGAAAATTTTTTTGCTGTCATAAAAAAGCGCGGGCTGCCAAACGCAGCGAGAAAAGCAAAAGGAGGCCGTACAGAATGGGCCTGAAGAACATGAATCGTTTGGTCTGTACGAAATGGAATTGCAGGGCGAAGCAGGAGGCGCCGAGCAGGGCGTGCAGTTTACAATGTATGCGTGCAGCCCATTCAGGGGGCGGCAAGGAATATTTCACCACCCTTCTGGCAGACCGTACTGGCGCGTTTGACGGGGGGGGTCTTTATAAATCATGACCGCCAGCTAAGCCGAAGGCTTGAGCTGCCTTATAAGGGCCGATTGCCGGCAAGCATCTCAAGAGGCGCTGAACCCTCTTTCGCTTGCATCGCCTGCCCCTGCCGCCCGTAAACGGGCCTTATGCCTTCTAACGAATACTTTTGCCGATGGGACGGCTTGGCTTATTAGGATCTCGCTTCGCTCGGCCCTTGAAGCGAAAGCTTTTTTCACAGAATACCTCCTTCGGCAGAGCCGGGGGGCGCATGCACATAGAAGCGCCGCGCCTCCCTACAGGTTTCCCTGCTGTGGAGGCGCGGCGCTTTTTATCATGAAAAGCTGCTGGCCCGCCTATGCCGCAGTTTTATCCTGAAGCGGGGCGGGCTTTTTTTCAGCGGCCTTTTTGCAGGGGAACGTTCAAACCTTTTTTATAAAATGGGCGACCGTTTAAGGGGCGGGCGGTGGACGACAAGGGGGGCGGCTTTTGCGCGGGACATGCCGACGGGCGGCAAACCGCGGCGTGCATCGGCAGTTATGGGCGGAACCGATCAGGAAGAGGAAGCTTTTGAGAACCGGGCAAGAGGCTTTTTCAGGCCGTATATCCGCAGCCGTAAAAGCGCGGGCCCAAGCAGGATAAAAAATGCCGCGCACAGCAGGGCCCAGGGCCATCCCCACTTTATAAAAGAGAAAAAAGCGTTGGGCGCCAGCAGCGCGGCTGCAAAGCCCAGCGCAGGGATGCGGGAGGAGAGATCGGTGAGGATGGGACAGAGAAAAAGGCTGAGGCACAGTACCGGAGGGATAAAAAAGATCACCTTGCGGCCATCCGCGAACAGCGCGGCTAAAAACGGCGTCAGCCCTGTGAGGAATAAAAGATAAAAGAAGGCGGCGGCACATTCTTCGCCCGTGAAACGCGCGCCGCACAGCGCCGCCAGCAAGTACCCCAGCGCGCATGAGGCCGCCATACATCCCCCCTGGGCGGCAAGGCCGGGCAGAACGACACAGCGCCACAGGGCCTTTGGCCGGGCCACCAGCTGCAGGGCCCGCAGCTGTGAAAGGCTGTAGAGCGGGGCGCATGCCGCGGCACAGGAGAATAAGAACAGCGAGACGACGCCCAAGAGAAAAGAACGGCCCGCCCACGCGGCGGCGTCGATTTCAAGAGGGGCGCCAGAGACGGCTTCAAGCTCAATATGAAAGCGGTTAGCCTGGGCGGCGTGCCGGGCAAAAAGCTGCGACAGCTCTTCAGCCGTGGCCTGTATACCGTGTTTTTGCAGAAGGCTTGCACAGAGATGGGGCGAAATCTGCGAAATAAGGGCCGAGGCAAAGCGCTGGCGGAAAACCTCGGCCCGCAGTGAAACAGGCGAAGTGAGCATCAGAAAAGAGGGATCGGCGGTTTGCCCCGAAAATACGGCTTCCGCATGCGGAGAAAAGAGAAAGCCGCAGTCCAGTTCGCCCCGGGCTACCCCTTGACGGAGGTCGGCTTCCTCTTCAATAAAAATAAAATCGTCGCTGCCGGCGCATAGCTGCCGCGCAAAGGCAAGGGCCTTGGGCTGCGCGCCGCTGCAAAAAACGCCCGCGGGCGGGAACGCCGCGCTCTCACGGGGCAGCAGCAGTGTAACGCCCGCCATGCAGAGGGGAAAGAGCAAAAGCAGCGCGGCAAACCCCCGTTTGCGAAGCAGGCGTTTGAGGGCCAAAAGAAAAACGGTCATGAC
>JAUNTE010000366.1 GCA_030538855.1 Oscillospiraceae bacterium | reverse complement strand
GATGCAATTGAAGCCTATGTGCAGGATGCTATGCAAATTTTTGAAGATGAAGGAATTGAGATAGAGACAAGAAATGCCGATAACGAGACATTTGATACTGTCGTTTTTCCAGCACATGAGGAAGGTTTTAGAAAGGCTTTTCTGGATGAAAATAAATGGTATTATGTCCGTATCCGAAAAGACAGGCTTTCCAATCTCAAATACATTGCTATCTATGTGGGCGCGCCGGTTTCAAAAATAACGCATTATGCGAAGATCGCTCAAAATGGTTTTGAGTATGATGAAAGTGAAAAAAAGTATCTTATTCATTTAGAAGGACAAGCCATTGAGCTGGAAAACCCAGTGCCGTTAGGCGGGATCTCGGCAGCTTCAACGCGAGCACCTAGATATACCACTTTACAAAAACTGCTGACGGCAGAGCAGTATAAAGATTTGTGACCTGAAGATAAAAAACACCCCCTTGAGTGATGAAAAATTACTCAAGAGGGTATCTCTATCTAAGCCAAGAAAACTGATTTCTATCTCTATATCTTTCATATTTATGTTGGATGAAGAAAGTGCCTTTGCGTTGTGATAAGAAACGTTTAGGCTGATGGCGCGCGTCTTGTTTGCTTTATCGGCCTAAAGAAGCCGATAAATTTCTTTGCAGCGCTGTAAGCGCTTCAAGTGAATCTGCTTTTAATGCAGATTTCAATGTGACGGAGGGCTCCAAAATCCGCATTTGTTTCATCTCTTGCAGAATATCCCGCATCTGTTTTTGACAGACGGGTGCCCATGAGCCGTTTTCTATCAGCGCAACGGTGCGGTTTTGCAGGTTCAGCGCTTTCATATCGTGCAGAAAATTCAGCATGGCAGGATAGACCCCATTATTATAAGTGGGCGCCGCAAGTACCAGATGGCTGCAGCGAAAAACCTCGGCAATCAGGATAGAGACATGTGTGCTGGATACATCGTAGACCGCTATATTTTTAACGTCCTCTTCGGCCAGCTGGGTGGCCAACAGATGAACAGCGTTTTCTGTATTGCCGTACATAGAGCCATAAAACAGCGCGACAGCCTGTTCTTCCGGTTCATAATTACTCCAATGGCGGTATTTATCAAACAGATAAACGATGTCGCCCCGCCAGACAGGCCCGTGCAAGGGGCAGATCATCCGAAGTTCCAGCGTTGAGAGCTTTTTCAGTACCGTCTGTACCTGAGGGCCATATTTACCTACGATATTCCCATAATAACGCCTTGCTTCGGGCAGCCAACCATGTTCAATATCCCATTCATCCTGAAATAAATTGCCGTCCACTGCGCCAAAGCTGCCAAACGCGTCGGCAGAAAAAAGCAGCTTTTCCGTTTCTTCATACGTCATCATCACTTCGGGCCAATGTACCATGGGGGTCAAATAAAAATGAAGGATATGCCGCCCCAGCGTCAAGGTGTCGTTGTCCGCTATATTCACCGTACGCCCGGTAAGCTCCATTTCATAAAATTGCTTGGCAAAGGCTATCGTTTTACTGTTTCCCACCAGCTTTAAACGGGGAAAACGAAGCAGCAGGGTTTCGATATTAGCACAGTGATCCGGCTCGATATGGTTGATGACTAGGTAATCCAGTTCACGTCCATGCAGGATATGATCGACGTTTTCTAAAAATTGACGTGTGACAGAAGCGTCCACCGTATCGATCAAGGCGGTCTTTTTATCCAGAATGAGATAAGAATGATAGGCCATGCCCCGAGGAATGGGAAACAGGTTTTCAAACAGTGCCAGACGGCGGTCACAGCCGCCCACCCAGTAGATGCTGTCGGTTAATTTTCGTGTGCAGTGCATGATCGTTTCCATACTCCTTTTTGGTTTTTACATTTGGCGTGCCGTACAAAAGACTCGGTTCAACGGCAGAGCATTTTATTTGTCTGAGTATTTTCAGCGGTTTATTTTTGGGTAAAAAGCGTTTGCAACCGCACATGATGAGATATAAGCTGAAAAATATCACAGCAAAAATTTTTATACCACTCTTGATTTAATAAATTCACGCGGCGGTTTTCAATATTTTAGGTGTATAAACCAGTTGTTAATAGAGTCACCGCAATTGCTCTTTTATGAG
>JAUNTE010000365.1 GCA_030538855.1 Oscillospiraceae bacterium | reverse complement strand
TGGGATCTGGCCGAGCTGAAATTCTGCGAAACCCAGTCGGCGGCGGCACTGGAAGATTTTATGCAGCAGCAGGGCTTTCGGGTAGAGCGCGGCGTGGCCGGAATTCCCACAGCCTTCCGCTGCACCTTTGGCAGCGGAAAGCCCGTGATCGGCTTTTTGGGCGAATATGATGCGCTTTCCGGCCTTTCGCAGCAGGCAGGCGCTGTGCAGCCCTGCCCCCGCCCCGAAACCGAAAACGGCCACGGCTGCGGGCACAACCTGCTGGGCGCAGGCGCAGCCGGTGCGGCGCTTTTGCTGCGTGACTACCTGCAGCAAACGGGGCAAAGCGGCACCGTGGTGTTTTTGGGCTACCCCGCCGAGGAAGGCGGCTCAGGCAAGGCTTATATGGCCCGGGCGGGCCTGTTTGATGATCTGGATGCCGCCCTCACCTGGCACCCGGGCGGCGGCAACGCCGTGATGACGGGCTCTATGATGGCAAACTGTCAGGCTTATTTCCGCTTTACCGGCAAATCCAGCCACGCCGCCGCAGCCCCGCATTTGGGCCGCAGCGCACTGGATGCCGTGGAGCTGATGGATGTGGGCGTAAACTATATGCGTGAGCATATCGAGCCCACCGACCGCATTCATTACGCCGTGCTGGACACCGGCGGCACCAGCCCCAATGTGGTGCAAAGCCACGCCGAGGTGCTGTATCTGATCCGCTCTACCGATGCCGCCAAGGTGCGCGCCCTGTATGACCGTGTGTGCAAGATCGCCCGCGGTGCCGCTATGATGACGGAAACCGAAGTGCAGATCGTGTTTGACAAGGGCTGCTCGGAAACCCTTTCCAACCCGGTTTTGGAGGGTGTGCTGTACGACAGCATGAAGAAGATCCCGCTGCCCGCCTACACCCCCGAAGAGCTGGCCTACGCCGCAGCCATTCACGAAACCTGCCTGGCCTTTGACCCCGCCAGCGATCTGAGTCTGGGCTTTTTGCCCAACCGCCAAAAGCGCCATTATGCCGAAATTTACCGCACCAAGGCCATGGCCGATCTGGTGGTGGAGCATCAGCATCTGGATGTGTTTGTGGCGGGCTCTTCGGATGTGGGCGATGCCTCCAAGGTAGTGCCCACGGCACAGTTTATCGCCGCCACCGCCACCCCGGGCACCCCGGCGCATTCCTGGCAGATGACCGCTCAGGGCAAAAGCGGCACCGCCGCCAAGGGAATGTGGTATGCGGCGCAGGTGCTGGCCGATGCCGCCATCACGCTGGTGCAAAACCCTGCACTGATCCAAAAAGCCCAGCAGGAATTCCGCGAGGCCACCGAGGGAAAGCCCTATGAATGCCCCATTCCCGCCGACATTCCGCCCCACCGCAATGTGGAAGAGCTTTTGGCCCTGCAAAAATAAACCCGAACCCTTTTTCGCGCCGAGGAACTGTTCCCCGGCGCTTTTTTTGCCGAAACTTCTGCAAACCGGGTATCCTTTTGCAGCGCTTCGTGCTATAATGGCTACCGGCGTTTTTTGCCGTTCCGCATATTTTAAGGCGTCGTCGCCTTTAAAAAAAGAAAAGAGCCATCCGTATGAAACACAACATCACACTCAAAAACTGCATCCGGAAAGAACCCGTGCTTTGCACGGCGGCATTGCTGGCAGCCCTGTCGGCTCTGGTGGTTTTGCCGGACCCCGCCTACGCCGGGTATATTGATTTCCGCACGCTGGCCATCTTGTTTTCCCTGATGACCGTGATGGCCGGGCTGCGGGGACAGGGTGTATTCAGCCGCATGGGGCAGGCGCTGCTGGGCCGCACCGGCGGGGTGTTTCCCCTGGTGCTGGTGCTGGTGGGGCTGTGCTTTTTCGGCAGTATGCTGATCACCAACGATGTGGCCCTGCTCACCTTTGTGCCCTTCACCTTTGCGGTGCTGGGCCGTTTGGAGCCAGCGCTCTGCCGTGCGCTGGCCGTGCCCGTGGTGTGTATGCAAACCGTTGCCGCCAACCTTGGCAGTATGCTCACCCCCATTGGCAACCCGCAGAATTTGTATCTTTACGGCAAAAGCAATATGCCCCTGGCGCAGTTTATTCGCTTAATGCTGCCCTACTCGCTGCTTTCGCTGGG
>JAUNTE010000364.1 GCA_030538855.1 Oscillospiraceae bacterium | reverse complement strand
GTGGCGACCCCCATTTGGGCGTAAAAATAAGCCCGGGGCTTTGTATCAAGCAATTTCATATGATGTGTTTACTCCTTTATCAATTGTACGTCGCTGAATATTTTTTCTGCCGTTAACGAGGCCATGCCCTCGTAATAATCGTGGCGGACATCGGGTGCGTAAAGAAGCTCAGGCTGCATTGGGGCGGGAAGCAAAGCGGCCAGTGTCTCGCAGATGGAGGGCAGATATATTTTGTGAAAGGCAGGGCCGCCCAAAGCGATATACTGCGGGTTGAGCACGCCGCAGATCCAGCTGATGATTTTTGAAACGGTTTTTGTGTAACCAATGCCGTCCAGGGGCCTTGCCATATATTCGCCCAGGGTCTCTTCTCCATTTTCAGGGATGAGCCCCAGCTCACCGGCATAATGGCGACAGCCACGGATGATTTTACCGTTGCAGATGAAACCGGCGCTGACACAGCCCTTATCAAAATGCAGAAAAGCCATATTGGTATTTTCAGTGTTTTCACAGGGGAACTTTTGCTTATAGCAGGTTGCAAAACCGATGGCGATAGCGTTTAAATTGTTTTCAAGCACAACGGGAAGATGGTATTTTTTTGAAATGACCTTGCCAATGTCATGATAGACCAGTACCGCGTCTTCGTTCTCTTTAAAATAGCCGCCTTCATCGGTGATACCCGGTACGCCCAGCCCGATGGCTTTTATCTCTTTTTGCGTCGTCAAAACATCTAAAAAAGAAATAATAGAGCTGACAGGATCGGTTTCAGGGCTGTGCAGTGAGCCGTTTTCAACGATCTCTCCGCAGATGTTTACCAGAAGATAGTGGATGGCGTGCTCCATGATGCAGAAGGCCACCCCATAATAACGGTCTTTTTTAAAGCGGTAACGTTCAGCTTTTCTGCCGCCGCTGGATTGATCGTAGCCGAGGCTTTCGATTTCTCCGTTTTGCTGCATCTCAAGCAAAAGAGAACGGATGGTAGTAGAGCTGATATTGGTTTCAAGTGCGATCTCCGCACGGGTAGCGGAGCCCTTGTTTTTGATTACTTTGCGGACAAAGGAAAGGTTCGCCTGTTTCAGCACGGGCGGGCGGGCTGTACATAGATCCATAAAATCATTCCTTTCACTTATGTTGTGAACTTATAAAAGTTTATGACATAAGTATAGACCGCCGGCTGCGGAATGTCAAGAAAGAGAGACTCTTTTTTTTCTGGAAGAGAATGCCAGAAGCTTTTTTATGTGAAAGACTATTGTAAAGCGCAATATTGTCTATCATCGGTGGTTAAACCAAAAGTTATGGAAAACGGCACAAAGGGTAAATATGTTTCAGGCGGAGCGTGCCTGCTTTGTAAAAAGTCGGCCTGTCAAAAACGCTGCCTTTAAGGGCCGGCATTTTGTAAATAAAAGGCCGCCGGGCAAAGCGGAGGCGGCTGCGGAAATTTTTTCTCACACGGCCAAATAAAAAGCGCGTCACAGCGTCCAATCCTCTTACAAGCCGCAAAGGCTTACGGCATGCCTTTTCCTTGTGATCCCTTTTGTTTATCTTGTGTGAGGCGGCCGCGTCTATGGGAATTTTCAATCTATAATGAAGGCAGTAAAGCGCTGACAAGGCCGACGCACGGTTTAAAAACTTTCTTTGTCACTCACCCTCTAAAGCGGAGGCTGTTTTTTGGGCCGTTTGCCCCTCTGCCGCTTTAGCGGGGAGGGCAAGGCTATTAAGATAAAATATTTCTTTACTGCACAACTGCACAGCGGTCAAAAAATATTTATGGCGGGATAAAATACGCGGCGGACAGCGCGTCTGTACGGCCTGCGGAAGCAAAGGGAGGAAAAGGTTTTATAACAGAGGAGAAAAGCGAGCGTGCTGCGCAAGGCTTTGCGTTTTGCGGTACGGGGCCGCAGCGGTTTTGCCGTGCCGCATAAAACAAGGGCCTCGGTGGGCGGGCGACGCAGACATCTTTTACGGTATAGGGGCTGCTTTTTTAGGGCCGCAGCCTGCGCCGGAGGCGTTTGGACAGGCGGGGATATAACATAATGATTTCAAGCGGAAAAGCGCTGTGGCTGAGGGTATACATACCATTTTTGCGGCTGCACGGCAGAACCAAAGTTCTGCGCTT
>JAUNTE010000363.1 GCA_030538855.1 Oscillospiraceae bacterium | reverse complement strand
CGTTGAGATTCATTATTTTTATTGCGCAGCAATACCCTAAACGGACAAGGGGCAACACGCCTGTCGGCGAATAAAATAGGCGCTGGCGGCGTTCCCGGATTCGGCGGGCGATGAGCCCGCCTTCACCCTGCGGCCTTGCCGGCCCCCATTTTAGCTCACCGGCAGGTCCTGCGGAGTTTTTCGGGAGCGGAAATGGCAGCCGGCAAGACGGATTCGGCAGGCGGCTGTTATTTCCGTCCCGAAAAACCTTGTTGCCCCTTGTCCGCTTAGGGTAAAAATAGTCCTGAAAACAAAAGACGCTGCGGCTGCGGTTTTAATGGTTATTTTTGTTGTTACGCAGCACGCGCTTTTATAACGGGCACTGCTTATAATGAAAGTATCATGGATTTTTTGTCAGAACACCGCAAAAAGGCTTTTTGCCGTCAAATGAGAATAAAACGGCGGTAACCGCTTTTTGTCAGAAACGACCTGTGGCGTGGCCAGCCGCTTGCGGCAAATGAACCTGAGTTTTATGCAAAACCACCCGGCTTTCTTTTAAAAAAGAAAAACGGCAGAAGGAGCCAAAAGCGGCCGTGCCGCCATGTGGTGAAAACCACGCTGGGCCCGCGCAGCGTAAAGCTTTTGTGGCAAGTGGGTTAGCCGCCTTGTCTGATTAAAGTAAAAAAAGAGGACGCGCGTGACAATATTTGACAAAAAACGACATTAGTGATATAAAAGCAATAGAGCCAAATGGCATAGCATGAAAAAACGGCACAAAAGCGGGCTGAAAGGCCCGGCTGCGTAATCAGAAAGGGGCAAAGGTTTATGTATCTGTTTCAAATCATCAACGTCATTATCAACTGCGCGTTTCTCATCTTGATAGCGGTATTTATGGTTTACGGTATTCGGGCCATGACGGTGTATATTGAAAACAACAAAAAAGGCGGCAGCAGCGCCGGCGGTGAATTTTTGGCTGACGAAAGCGGGCATAAGGAAGCTTAAAAGGCGGCCCCCGCCGGGGGCCTGCGGCAATGAAAAAGACAGCGTGAGAGGCAGCAAAAATGCCCCTTGCGCTGTCTTTTTTATAGAAATGCAAATAGGTTTTGGCCTAAAGCGGATAAAAAGAATAATTTTTACCGGGAGATCAGGCGGAGGCCGCGCTTAAAAAAGGCTGGACGGACGAACCCAGGGCAAACCGCCCGTGGATGCGGACCGCGCCGTTTTTAGAAAAGACTTTAAAAGTTCGCCTCAAAGAGAGCCGCAACGTTCGGGGCCCCGGCGGGCGCTGAAAGTGAAAAAGAAGCACAGCCGGGTGTATCCCCCTGCTTTTGCAGCTGGCGCAGTTTTTCTTCAGCCCGGCGCAGCAGTCTGTTTATCTGCGCGATGGTCTCATCGTCACAGCCGCCCGCTTTCACCTCGGCAAGGTCCTGCTTTAACTTAGCCGCAATAAAGCCAACGTCGGTCACGGTGTTCGCGCCGGATAGTTCGGCGGCGCGTTTGGGGGCGTTGAAGAAGACGCTGGAGGTTTGTGCTGATGTGGAAAGACCGCCGTTTTTATCGATGGAAAAGCTGCAGCTGATGAGCCGGGCGTTTTTTGGCAGGCTGCTTTTCATCTGCTCTATGATATCAGGGATGGCTTTGAGGGTTTCTTCCAGAGAAGAGAGCTTTTCAGGGTCTTTTAAACAGGCGGACAAAAAGCTTCTGGAGACCTGCACAGAGCCGTTTTGATAAGCTGAAAAGTTTTCACGAAGCCATGCGTCCAGTTCAGACAGGTTGGAAAACGTATTTTTCGGGCTGTCTGCGGCCGCTTTTTCGCGCGCTGCGGCAGAGATGAAAACGCTGTCCTGCTTTTTATTCTGCGCCGCAGGGGCGGTTTTGGTTTTCTCTTGCGGCAAGGGCTGCTTTGAAGGGGAGAAGATACCCTGCGTGCTTTGCGCAGTGCTGCCCGCGCTTGCTTTTATGGGTGTCATGGCGTTTCCTCCTGTCTTTATTATTTCTAAATCTTATTTGTCATTCTTATTTTATACATCGTCACGTTTGAGGGAAAATCAAGACGCGGGACGCATTTACCCCGATAAAAATAAGGCCCGCGCTTTTGGATGAATATCAATAAGAAAATAATATAAAAAACAACTTAAC
>JAUNTE010000058.1 GCA_030538855.1 Oscillospiraceae bacterium | reverse complement strand
CGGGAAGAACTGCGGGATAAAAACCCGGTGGATATCGCCCAGTTTACCGAAGAACTTTTTTTTGAAGAGGAAGAGGCGGAGCGCGCGGCGCTGATATTTCGCATGCTGCCAAAGGATCTGGCGGCAGAGGTTTTCAGCGAGCTTTCGGTAGAGACGCAGCAGGCGCTGATCGGCACCATGAGCGACCAGGAGCTTGGCGGCATTATTGAAGAGCTGTTTGTCGACGACGCGGTGGATATGCTGGAAGAACTGCCCGCCACCCTGGTACAGCGGGTGCTGCGGGCGGCCAAGCCCGAAACGCGGGCGCTCATCAACCAGTTTTTGCGTTACCCTGAGGATTCAGCCGGCAGCGTGATGACCGCCGAGTTTACCGGGCTGAAAGGCGAGATGACGGTGGCGCAGGCCATCGGGCATATCCGCGCCGAGGGGGAGGACCGCGAGACCATCTATACCTGTTATGTCACAGACGCGCGCCGTGTGCTGCAGGGGGTCGTGTCGGTGAAAGACCTGCTGCTGTCTAAAGACGAGGCGCTTGTGCGGGACGTGATGGGGGACGGCGGCGTCATCAGCGTGAACACCGCCGAAGACCAGGAGGAGGTAGCCCGGCTTTTCTCAAAATACGGTTTGCTGGCGCTGCCGGTAGTGGACAGTGAAAACCGTCTGGTGGGCGTCATCACCGTAGACGACGTGATGGATATTATGCAGCGCGAGGCCACCGAGGACATCGAGCTGATGGGTGGTATGCAGCCCAGTGAAAAGCCATACCTGAAAACCGGCGTGTTCTCAATGGCGCGCCGCCGCATTTTATGGCTGCTGGTGCTGATGGTATCCGGTATGCTTACCGGCGCGATACTGGGTAAGTATGAGGCCGCCTTTGCCGCCATGCCCCTGCTGGTGACGTTTATCCCCATGCTGACCGATACCGGCGGCAACGCGGGAAGCCAGAGCAGCACCCTGATTATCCGCGGCCTGGCGCTGGGAGAGATCAGACGCCGCGACGTGCTGCGGGTGATGTGGAAGGAATTTCGTATCAGCCTGCTGGTGGGCGTGATTTTAAGCGCGGTCAACTTTGTGCGGCTCATCCTCACATATCCCAACGTCGGTATGACGGCGCTGGTGGTATCGCTGGCGCTGATCGCCACCGTGGTGATGGCGAAGGTGATCGGCTGCGTACTGCCGATCGTGGCCGACTGCCTGAGGGTGGACCCCGCCATCATGGCCGCGCCGCTGATTACCACGATTGTAGACGCATTGTCGCTGGTGCTGTATTTTACCATTGCGCAGCAGCTGCTGCCGCTGTAAACACGGCTGTTGTCTCATCACAAAAACCTTTGAAAACGGCGGCGTTTTTTACGGGTGTGGAGACAGACTTGGCACTTCAGTTTTCATTCCTTTTAAAAAAATGGGAGGGCATGCCTCTGCGCCGTCATGGGCAAGATCTGCCATGGTTTTTCGACCGGGTTTGAGGTTGAAATCCTTATCAAAATGGGCCTTGGTAAAATACCCCGCCATATTGGGCAGCCGCCGGTTTTCAGGCGGCTGCCCTTACATTTGTTTATTTGACGCCGCGGTGCGGGGGCTGCCTTTTTGCGCAGTACCGGGATATTGACAACCCCCGCCTTGAAATGATAAAATAAACCAAATACAGCAGAGGAGGCGTTTGATAATGAAAAGCAGCAGAAAAACGCGCCTTTGCTGTCACGGGCTGTTTATTTGACTTTTCCTGACGGAAAAGTTTTTTTTTGCCCGAACGCCGGGCCGCGGTGTACCGGGAGAAAGGAAGTTTTGTGCAATGCTGAAAAACCGTTCTGTGATTGATTCGATGGATCTTTCAGTGGAGGAGATAGACGAGCTTTTTACATTGGCCGACGACATCAAAAGCCGCCCCAACCTTTACGTCAACGCCTGCGAAGGCAAGCTGATGGGGACGCTGTTTTATGAGCCCAGCACCCGTACCCGTCTTTCGTTCGCCTCGGCGATGAACCGGCTGGGAGGCCGGGTAGTAGGGTTTTCAGACCCCTCTTCCTCCAGCGTGACAAAGGGGGAGAGCGTGGCCGATACGGCCCGGATGGTGAGCGCCTACTGCGATATCATTGTAATGCGGCACCCCTATGAGGGGGCGCCCCGGGTGGCCAGCCTGTACAGTGAGATACCGGTGATCAACGCGGGCGACGGCGGACATAACCACCCCACCCAGACATTGACCGACCTGTACACCATTCACTCGGTTTTTGGACGCACCAGCCATTTGAAGATCGCCGTTTGCGGGGATTTGAAATACGGCCGCACGGTGCACAGCCTTATCAAAGCCATGAGCCGGTACGAGGGCACCGAGTTTTTTCTCATCAGCCCGGAGGAGCTGCGCATCCCCTATTATCTGCGCCAGTTTATGGAGGAGCATAACGTAAAATTTACCGAGGTGGACACCATCGAGGCGGTGATTGCCCAGGCGGACGTGCTGTATATGACGCGCATCCAGCGTGAACGCTTTTTTGACGACTCAGAGTATGAGCGCCTGAAAGACGTGTACGTGCTGGACAATGAAAAAATGAAAGCCGCAAAAGAGGACATGATCGTCATGCACCCGCTGCCGCGGGTGAACGAGATCGACCGTGAGGTGGACTACGACCCCCGCGCCCGGTATTTTAAGCAGGCGCGGTACGGCATGTTCATCCGCATGGCCCTTATTTTAAAGCTGCTTGAGGTGGGCTATCAGGAAAATCACACCCGCCTTACGCCCACCAAATACCACTGTAAAAACACCCGCTGCATCACCCATTTTGAAAAAGAGCCCCAGCAGATGCTGGATATGGGCGGCCATCATTATAAATGTCTGTACTGTGATTATACGGTGCGCATCGACGAATAGAGGAGGGGAAAAGCCATGCTGATCAAAAATGCCCTGGCTGCTGACTGCGCTGGCGCCTTTGAGGGCGGCCTGCGTATTGAAAACGGCCTTATCACCGAGATAGGGGACGGCCTTGCGCCGCGGGAAGGGGAAGAGGTGCTGGACGCCCGCGGCATGGTGCTGCTGCCCGCTTTTACAGACCTGCACGCGCATTTTCGTGACCCGGGCTATACCCATAAAGAGACGCTGGAGAGCGGCAGCCGCGCGGCGGCGAAAGGCGGCTATACCTTTGTGAACCTGATGGCGAACACAAACCCGGTATGCTCGACCGCGCGTCAGGCTGCCGAGGTGCAGCGCCGTATGGCCGGGATCGGCCTTTGCGGGGCAAATCAGGTGATCTCGGTCACACGGGATTTTTCAGGTACGGATATTTCGCATCTGGACGAGCTGCCCGATGGCATACGCATCCTGTGCGAGGACGGCAAAGGCGTACAGTCGGCCGATGTGATGGCCCGCGTGATGCAGAAAGCGGCCGCCCGGGGGTGGATCATCCAAAGCCACGCCGAGGATATGCAGGTGAGCCCTTACGATTACCGGCTGGCCGAAAACCTTGAGACGGCGCGCAACATAAAGCTGGCCGAATACTACGGCGCGTGGCTGCATCTGACGCATGTTTCAACCAAAGAGAGCATGGCCGATATTATAGACGCCAAGCTGCGGGGCGCGATGGTGACCTGCGACGTCACGCCGCACCATATCTGGTTTTCAGAACAGGATTACCGGGTCAACCCGCCCATTCGTGAAGCGGAGGACGTGCAGTTTTTGCTGCAGGCCATCGCGGGCGGCTATGTCGACTGCATCGCCACCGACCACGCGCCCCATACCCCGGCGGATAAAAAAAGCGGCGCGCCGGGGATGGTGGGGCTTGAGACGGCCTTCTCTGTCTGTTATACCCGGCTGGTACAGGAGGGGGGGCTGCCGCTGGAGGCCCTATCGAGGCTGTTGAGCTTTGGCCCCGCAAGCATTTTGGGGCTGCGCAAAGGGCGGCTGTTGCCGGGCTGGGACGGCGATATTGTACTGGCCGACCTGCGTAAGACCTATCGTATCGACTCGGAGGAATTTGAAAGTATGGGGCGCAACACGCCGTTTGCCGGGATGACGCTGTGCGGCAAGATCATGGCGACGGTAAAGGGCGGAAAGCTTACCTATCGGGATAAGGAGTTTTTGCAATGAATGGGATGAACAGTATCGACCGGCTGTACGCCGAGGTGGAAAGCAAAGGCGTTGTGTGCGTAGGGCTGGATACAGATTTTTCTTATCTGCCACAGACGGCGGTGGACAAGACCAAAACGCCGGGTGAAAATATCGTGGCTTACAATAAGGCGCTGATAGAGGCGACGAAGGACGCGGCGGCCTGTTATAAAGTGCAGATCGCTTATTATGAGGCGCTGGGGCTGGACGGGATGACGGCCTACCGCGAGACTTTGGCCGAGCTGCGGCGCCAAAAGCTGGTGGCCATCGCCGATATCAAACGCGGCGACATCGCCAAAACCGCCGAGCTGTACGCCCGGGCGCACTTTGAGGGAGAGTTTGAGGCGGACTTTGTCACCCTCTCGCCCTATATGGGGCTGGACAGCATCACCCCATATCTGCCCTACTGTAAGGAAAAGGGCAAGGGTGTTTTTTGCCTGGTGCGTACCTCAAACCCCGGCGCAAAAGATTTTGAATACGAGAAAGCCGCCGACGGCAGGCATTTTTACGACGTGGTGGGCGACAAGCTGGCCGCCTTGGGCAAAGATTTTAAGGCCGCCTGCGGCTACAGCGCCGTGGGGATGGTAATTGGCGGCACCCACACCGAAGAGGCCGCCGAGATACGGGCGAGATACCGCGATACGATGTTCCTCATCCCGGGTTATGGGGCGCAGGGCGGCAAAGCGGAGGATATTGCCCGATATTTGAACCGGGGCAACGGCGGGGTGGTAAACTCCAGCCGTGCCATCTTACTGGCCTATCAAAAACAGCCGGGCATGTCTTTTGCCGAGGCTGCCCGCAGTGAGACGCTGCGGATGAGAGAGGAGATTGCCCATGCCTGTCAAGCTTTACAGCAGTAAGGTGCTCAGCAACCGCCCGGTGGGGCCGGGCGTGTTTTTGCTGAAGACCATTTATGAGGGCGCGGCTGCCCCGGGCCAGTTTTTTATGCTGCGGGCGTGGGGCACGGCTGAGGCCCCGCTTTTATCCCGTCCCATCAGCGTGCATGACTGTGCGGACGGTATCCTGTGCTTTTTATATGAGGTGCGGGGCGTGGGGACGGCCAAGCTGGCCGCGCTGCGGCCCGGTGACAAGCTGTCGCTGACCGGCCCATGCGGGAACGGCTTTCCGGTATCCGCCGTCAAAGGAAGGGTTGCCCTGGTGGCGGGGGGCATCGGTTTGGCCCCGCTGCTTTACACGGCGAAATGCCTTAAAAACTGCACCGCAGACCTTTACTGCGGCTTTCGGGACGAGCCGTACGCCCTCGATCCTTTCGCGGGCCTTGTGCGCACCATCGAGGTGGCGACCGATACCGGCCGTTTTGGACATAAAGGCTTTGTGACCGATCTGCTGGACGCCGCCGCGTATGACTGTGTCATCACCTGCGGCCCGGAGGTGATGATGGAGAAGACGGCGAAAAGCGCCATGCGGGCGGGGGTACCCGTCTATGTCTCAAAAGAGGCGAAAATGGCCTGCGGCATCGGGGCGTGCCTTGGATGCAGCTTTGAAACGCCGATGGGCCGTAAAAGCGTCTGTAAGGACGGCCCGGTATTTTCAGGAAGCGAGGTGTATGCGCTGTGAGACCGGATCTATCTCTGAATCTCTGCGGATGCGGCCTGAAAAATCCTGTTATCGCGGCCAGCGGCACCTTTGGCTACGGCGTTGAATACAGCGGCGTTATGGAGGTTTCAAAGCTGGGAGGCGTTTGCTCAAAAGGGCTGACGATGGGCGGAAAGGCGGGCAACCAGGGAGAGCGGCTGTACGAGACGCCCTCGGGCCTGATGAATTCCATCGGGCTGGAAAACCCGGGCGTAGGCCATTTTATTGAGCATGAACTGCCGCAGATGAAAAAGCTTGGCGTCTGTGTGATCGCCAATCTGGGCGGCGGCACGGTGGAGAGCTATGAAGAGGGCGCCGCCCTGCTTGACGCGGCGGACGTGGATATGATCGAGCTGAATATCAGCTGCCCCAACGTGAAGGCGGGGGGCATCGCCTATGGCATAAAGGCGTGCAGCGCCCGCGAGGTGGTAGGCCGGGTGCGCGCGGTATGCAGGCATAAGCCGCTGATGGTCAAGCTGTCGCCCAATGCCGAAAATATTGTGGAGATGGCGCTGGCCTGCCAGGAGGCGGGGGCCGACGCGCTCAGCCTTGTCAATACCTTTCAGGCGTTCGCCGTCGATCTGCACAAAAGAAAGCCCGTGTTTGAAAACGGCTATGCGGGCCTCTCGGGCCCGGCTATCAAACCCATCGCCTTGCGGATGGTGCATCAGGTGTGCAAAAGCGTGACGGTGCCGGTAGTGGGCCTTGGGGGCATCGTCACCGGCCATGATGCGCTGGAATTTATCATGGCGGGCGCGGCGGCTGTGCAGGTGGGCACCGCGAATTTTATGAAACCGGACGTGACGCTGGACATTCTGCGGCAGATGGAAGCATGGATGGAAGCCGAAGGCGTCGCCTCACTGGATGAGATAAGAAACATTTTATAAAAAGAACTGAAAATTCACCGCTGGGGTTTTTGGCAGCTGCGTTTGCGGCGGCCTTTATTGCCGAAGGCGGCTTGAAGAGGAAGTAAAAAACAGGATAGGAGAAAGGAAAATGACGACAGAACAAAAATTGGATATATTAAAAGAGTGCGGGGCTTTTTTAGAGGGACATTTTTTACTGTCCTCAGGGCGGCATTCCAGCGCTTATTGCCAGATGGCAAAATTGCAGCAGTACCCCGACAAAGCGGCGCTGGTACTGGCGGACGTGGCTGAAAAGCTGAAAGAGATGAACGTGGACGTTGTGGTGGGGCCTGCTATGGGCGGTATCGTCTATGCCTATGAGATCGGGCGGCAGATCGGCCGGCGCGCCATTTTTACCGAGCGGGTGGACAACGTGATGACGCTGCGCCGCGGCTTTGAAATAAATAAAGGCGAGCGGTGCGTGATCATGGAGGACGTGGTGACCACCGGAAAATCCAGCCTGGAGACCGCTAAGATCATCGAGGAGCACGGCGGCACGGTGCTTGGTATTGCCTGTGTGGTTGACCGCAGCAAGGGCACCAGCCCTTTGCCGGTGGTGGCCAGCGCCCTGCAGCTTGACCTGCCCAATTACGACCCTGCCGCGTGCCCCCTGTGCCAGGAGGGTAAACTGGAAGCGGTAAAACCCGGAAGCCGGAAATTTTGACCTGTTTTAAAAAGAGCTGCCGCGCGCGGCGCTGAAAGGGCTTTTGCCCAAGAGAAAAGCCCGCTGAAATAAAAAGAAAGGAGCCGCCGTCGTTGAATAAACAGAAGAACAAACAGCCTGACAATTGCATGAACATATCGTCTGACACTTACAGCGCCATATGGGCCATAGAAAAACTGAACAAGGGGCAGGCGCTCTCTTTTTATGAATTAGAGAAGCTGGAGGGGGAGGACCCGCCCCTGTATATGCAGGCGCAGGAACTGACGCGCCGCCGCGAGGCGTATTTTCAAAAGCTTTTGCAGAGTAAAGAGGCGGAAGAACTGCACCGCCAAACCACGGAAAGGCTTGGCAGGCAGGTGGCAAGGGCCAAAGCGGAGGGAGAGCTGCGGCAGCTGCGCTGGCGGCTGATGGCCGCACAGGATTGTTACCGGGCCGTTACACAAAAAGATGTTCCAGATGTTCAGAAACAATTTGACCCGCCCAAGGCGGAAAAAAATGAGCCGTCAACCCAGACCAGCGGCGTACCCTCTGCAGAGCAGTTGGCTGTGCTGCTGCGGGCAAGCGCGTCGGACGCTTTATACAGCACCCGGCAGATGGACAAGCTGCTGCAGGATATTTTGGGCGGAGAGACTACGCAGTGAGGAAGAACGTCGGCAGCGGGGCGGTGTAAGATGCGTTTATAACGGCATTGGACGCAAAAGGGCGGGCGTTTCATTTATGTTTGACGGAAAAAGCCAAATGCCGCGCCCGCGGTTTTAAAAAGGGCATGCCTTGGGTACAGGGAAAAGCCTGCATTTGGCAGAAAAAGAGAACAAGCTGCCAACAGAACAGATGATAAAAAGGGCGCTGTGTGCAAAATTGGAAGGCACACAGCGCCCTTTTATTATTGTAAAAGAAAACCACCGGCAGTGCCGGTGGTTTGAAAAAGCTTTAACGATGCCCAGAAAAAATATCCGAACGAAGTGAGGAACTGTTAAAAGCCGGTGGAGAAATAAAAGTGGGCATTGCAATGGCAAACAGGGGGACACCTTATCGCTGTTTTAATAGCAGGAGGGCGCTCTATGCAAGGGAAAGGAATGTGATGAGTCTCTGGTAATAAGCCCCAAAGAGGCTTGTGCAAACCACCGGCACGGCCGGTGGTTATGATTTTTATGAGGGATGGACAGGCTAAGGGCGGGCTTTTTTCTTTTCATGCCGGTAAAAAAGAAAGAACCCTAACATGCCGATGAATACATAGGTGACGGGATAACTGGCCCAAATGCCCGAGACCCCGAAAAAGAGGGGAAGGGTGAGCAGCAGCAACGGTGCGGCGCATAGCGGGTCGATATAAATCAGCAGGCTGGAAAAAACGGGCGCGTGCCCCGCGTAAAAATAAGACGATAGAAGTTTGCACAGACCCAAAAGAGGAAAAGCGACGGCGGTGTAGACCATAGCGGAACCCAGCAGTACCCGTGCTTCTGGCCCGCAGCCGAACAGATGGCCCAAAAGGTCTTTGGCAGAAATGGCTGCCGCACACAAAAGAAGGGAGACTGTCAAGCTCCAGCGGAGGGCCCGGGCGAAGATACGCCGGGCGGCGGGATGATCGTCTGCGCCCTCGGCATAGCTGACAAGAGGCTGGATGCCCTCGCCAACGCCGGAGAGCAGAGCCCCCACGGCCCCAGCGACATAAGCCGCCACGGCATAGGCGGCCAGGGTTTCATCGCCTCCGTACCGCAGGCACTGCCAGTTGGTGAACAGCAGGGTGATGGAAGGGGCGAGAAAAAGCCCCAGCGGAGAGAGCCCCACCGAAAGGATGGACCGTACGGCGGGGGCGGACAGGCGCAGCTGCGAAAGAGAGAACGGATACCGGCGGTCTGAGAATAAAAAAATCAGAAAGCACAGTAGTGTAAGGCCTTGTGCGGTGAGGGTGGCAACGGCCGCGCCGCGCGCGCCGTACCCTAATACGGCGATGAAAAGGGCGTCCAGCGCGACGTTGCAGACGCCGCCCGCCACCATGACGGCCATAACGCCTACGGTGTGGCCAAAATTACGCAGCAACGGGGCGAGGCCCCCGGCAAAAAGCTGTATCGCGCCGCCTAAGATCATGGTCTGTAAATAATCTGTGGCGGCCGCCCGCACCGCGTTTTTGGCCCCCAAACCAGTAAGAAGCAGCGGAAGCGCCAGAGAGAAACAAAGGGTGAGCACAAGGCTGACAATGAAAAGCAGCAAAATGGCCGTGCCACGCGCCTGCACGGCTGCGGCCTTGTTTTTTTGCCCCAGCCGCGTGCCTGCCAATACCGCGCCGCCTGTGCCAAGGCCCACCGCGCAGGCCTGAATGACGGCCACAACGGGCCAGGTCAGATTGATGGCCGCAAGACCGGTGTCGCCGGCATAGCGGCCGACGAAAAAGCCGTCTACAATAGAATAAAACCCCATAAGCAGCTGTGTGAAAATGCTGGGAAGCACATAGCGGACAAACTGCTTTTCAATGCCTTTTTCAAGAGGCTTCATAAATGGATACTCCTTAATTATTTGTATAAAATAGGGCTGAAAAAAGGATCTGCGGTTAAAGTCATAAGGTTCGTTTTTGCTCTGCGCGGTGCGGTTAGAAAAAAGCCGTTTTGAGATAAGACGATGAGATAAGATGAAAGATATCCGCAGTGAAGCGAAGGCTGTTTTTGGGCCGGTCACCCCGGTTGCCGCAATAGCTGCGGGGGCGAAACCTTAAAAATCAAATGTTTTTATTGCGCAGCAATAAAAACAGCGAAAAAGAAAAACGCTGCGGTTACGGTTATAAAGTTTGCTTTTTGTTCTGCGCGGCGCAGTTGGGAAAAGCCATTTTGCAATGAAAAATAATGTCGCGACAGATGGAGTATAGCATAGATAACAGCCTTGTCAATAACAAAGAAAAAATAACAAGTGAAAAGCAGAATAAAGAAGTTTATAATAAAATTTGAAATTAAAGTTATATAATATAGTTGACAAATTATTTAATAGGCTGTAGAATTATACACAGAGAGAAAAGAGGTGCCAGAATGGGAAAAAGCGTTTACAGCATCGTTTTGCAGGATGAAGTAGTACAGGCGGTAGACGCGGCCGCCTACCGGCAGGGGATGAGCCGCAGCGCCCTCATCAACCGGCTGCTGGCCGAGGCCGTCAGTTTTGTTACCCCTGAAGAACAGATGCGCGGGGTTTTTGGCGCTTTGCAGCGTATGCTGGAGCCGCTGCCCGAATTTCAGCTGTTGGATACGGCCAGCGACGCGATGTGCCGTTTGACCAGCGCGCTGCGCTATAAATATAACCCCGTGGTACGGTATGCCGTGGCGTTGTACCGGGGCGGCGGGGGGATACAGGGGGAACTGAAGGCCTCGCTGCGCAGCCAGAGCGCAGGGCTGCTGCAAAGGATGAACGAATTTTTTATTTTATGGCGCGCTATGGAGGAGGAGACGCTGAAAAGCTGGTATCCCCATGGCCCGGCATGTGAGATAGAGCCCGGACGGTATACGCGAAGCCTTGCTTTTCCGCCTGAGGCGCAAGCGGTCTCAGAGGAGGAGCTGGGCGAATGTATCGCGTTATACATCCGCACATTCGACAGCGCGATGAAGCTGTATTTCAGCTTTGACGGCGATGCCGGTACAGCGCGGCGGGCCACGGCGGAATATTATACTTCGGCCGCGCCGAAACTGTTTGAGAAATATATCTTTTGAGAAACATTGTTTTGACAGATAAGGAGTGAGAAAACATGGATATGCAGAGATTGACGGAAAAATCACGCGAGGCGTTGATGACGGCGCAGTCATTGGCGGCTGAACGCAGCCATCAAAGGCTGGAGCAGGCGCACCTGCTGGCGGCCCTGCTGACGCAGGAAAACGGGCTTTTGCCCCAGCTGCTTTCAAAAATGGGTAAAGAGCCGGGCAATATGCTCGTCCGCGCCAATGAAGAGCTTTCCAAGCTGCCCGGGGTATCCGGTG
>JAUNTE010000057.1:10300-11218 GCA_030538855.1 Oscillospiraceae bacterium | reverse complement strand
AAAATTCTTTCTCCCCGCGCGGTAAGAAAATATTCTGATTTTAACGGGTAACCGTCGTTCATTGTTTTTCCGATCAGGCCGTACTCTAAAAGTTCGTTTAGATGCTGCACCAGCATTTTTTGACTGATACCTTGAATGGATTTTTTTATAGAGGATAAAGAGCAGCCGCCTTTACTAAGCTGCCATAATATGATCGGTTTCCATTTTCCTTTTATAATGTCATGCGTCATTTCCAAAGGGCAGGTATATTCAGTACGTATTTTCATTTGTTCCGCTCCTTTTTCTCTGGGTCAACGGGCTTTTCAGCAGTTTTTGGTATCGGCCGCATACGGCTGAAACGGGTGCGCTTCCGTGTTTGGCTTTTCTCATAAAGCATTGTATCCTCTGTTCTCGGATACTCCGGCTTTTTGCGGCTTGGCTTACAGAATAGAGCTGATCCATGTATTTGACCCAATTTTTAGAACTTATTTTTCTCTGATTGTATACGGTATGGCGGATAATATCAATAAGCAGCCGGGAGACGATAGGTTTTACAAAAGGCAATTTTGTTTTTCAAAAATCAAGTGTAAGGGTATGAAAAAACTTACGTTTGCCGCTGTCAGTGTGTTTATAAAACGGAGTTTCGTCCACGTCCACAACAAGAGCGGCAGGCGCCGCCCACAGCGGACGGAAAGCGGCGGGAACTTAACCGGCGGCTTAACGCTATTAAAGGACGGCGCACCATCAAACCGCAAAAAAGCAGGGCGGCATAGCTTTTCGCTATACCGCCCTGCAAATGTTCGATTGCTTTCTGGGCCGCCGGATAAAACCCGGCGGCGCGTTTATGCCGTGTGCAAAAATCAGATGACCAGCGTGACGATACGCAGGACGAATAACACGAACACTATCCACATGATGGGATGAATGTCTTTAAATTTG
>JAUNTE010000057.1:1635-10290 GCA_030538855.1 Oscillospiraceae bacterium | reverse complement strand
ACGGCAGATTTTCAGGATCATCCATGCCAGAACGCCAAACATAATGCCGTTGGCAATGGAGTAGGTGAACGGCATCATAATAATGGCGATGAAAGCGCCCAGCACATCGGCCATGTCGCCTTCAAATTTTACCTTGGAGACCGAGCTCATCATGAACAGGCCGACGATGACCAGCGCCGGGGCGGTGGCAAAGCCGGGGATAGCGAGGAACACCGGCGACAGGAACAGCGCCAGAATGAAGAGGATGGCGGTGGTGAGGCTGGTGAGGCCGGTACGGCCGCCCTCAACAACGCCGGCAGAGCTTTCAACGTAGCTGGTGACGGTGGAGGTGCCGAGGCAGGCGCCAGCGCAGGTGCCGATGGCGTCGGCCATCAAAGCGCGGCCCACACGGGGCAGTTTACCGTCTTTGTCCAGCATATCGCCCTTGGCGGCCACGCCTACCAGCGTGCCCACTGTATCAAACAGGTCAACAAACAGGAAGGCGAACACGATGACGATGAAATCCATCACATGGGCGCCTACCCAGCCAAAATCGAATTTAAAGGCGATTTCGCCCAGGCCGGCAAAGTTTGCGCCGATGTTGTTCTGGGCAAAATCAGGCAGCAGCGAAACGCCCTGGTACCAGCCGACAAGCTGGGCGAGGATGCCCAGTACCCAGGTGCCGAGGATGCCCCACAGGATAGCGCCTTTGATATTGTAATACAGCATAACGCCGATAAGCAGGATGCCGACCAGCGCCAGCACCACGCCCGGGTCAGTCAGTTTGCCGGGCAGCGCCACCAAGGTGGCCTGGTCAGAGATGACGATCCCGGCGTTTTTCAGGCCGATGAGGGTGATGAACAGGCCGATGCCGGTGGTGATGCCGTATTTTAAATTGGCGGGGATGCAGTTGACCAGCGTCTCACGGAACTTGAAGGCGGACAAGAGGATGAAGATAAGGCCTTCGATCAAAATTGCCGTCAGGGCCACCTGCCAGGAGGCGCCGTCCTGACCGCAGACGGTGTAGGCAAAATAGGCGTTCAGCCCCATGCCGGAGGCCAGCGCGATGGGGTAGTTGGCCAAAAATGCCATGATGAGGGTGGCGATGGCGGCGGAGAGCGCCGTGGCGACAAAAACGCCGCCCTTGTTCATACCTGTGACCGAAAGAATATCGGGGTTGACGGCCAGGATATAGGCCATCGCAAGGAAGGTGGTGATACCGGCAAGTATCTCTGTCTTGACGGTCGTCCCATTTTCCTTCAGGTGGAAAAGCTTTTCCATTGGGATTCTCCTCACATAAAAATATTTTTAAAGGGCCGCAATTGACGCCTTTAAAGCAAAAAAATACATCCCTATTTTACTAAAAAGGATAAAAAAGTACAAGAGGAAAAAGCGGCCGGACGATAAAAAATCCAAGACCGCTTTTCAGCAAAGTGTATAAAGTTAAAGGTCAAGCTTGGTGAGGTCATAAGGGGTTGACTGGTAAACGTAATAGTTGAGCCAGTTGGTATACAAAAGCTGCGCGTAGCTGCGCCAGGTGACGATGGGCGGGGCGTCGGGGTTGTTGTGGGGAAAATAGTGCGCCGGGACGGGTACGTCCAGCCCTTTGGATATGTCGCGCCGGTATTCCTCGCTGAGGGTGCCGGAGTCATATTCCGGGTGGCCGGTGATGAAAAACTGCCGGCCGTCGTGATTGGCGATCAAAAAGGGCCCCGCTTCAGCCGACGTCGCCAGCAGCCGCAGCTCAGGCCGGGCGGCGACGTCCTCGGCGTATATGCAGGTATAGCGGGAATGGGGGACATAAAAAATATCGTCAAACCCGCGGAAGATCGGCTCAAGCGGATCGAGCACGCTGTGCGGGAAGACGCCGGAAAGCTTGCGCTGCAGCCGGTGTTTGGGGATGCCGTAATGATAGTAGAGGCCCGCCTGCGCACCCCAGCAGATATGCAGCGTCGAGTAGACGTGGGTTTTGCTCCACTCCATGATGCGGCACAGCTCAGGCCAGTAATCCACCGCTTCAAAGGCAAGCTCCTCCACCGGCGCGCCGGTGATAATCATGCCGTCGTAGCGCTTGTCGCAGACATCGGAAAAGCTGGTATAAAAACGGCTGAGATGGCTTGCGTCCACATGTTTTGGGATGTGGCTTTCTGTGTACAAGAGGTCTACCTCTACCTGGATGGGGGTGTTGGACAGCTTGCGCAGAAGCTGCGTCTCGGTGACGATTTTGTTCGGCATCAGGTTGAGGATAAGCACATGCAGCGGGCGGATGTCCTGCGCATCGGCCCGATGTTCTGTCATGACAAAAATATTTTCGCTTTCGAGTACCCGATGGGCGGGCAGGCCGTCCGGTATTTTAATGGGCATAAAACAGGCCCCCTTGCAAATTGATTTTACCCCTGACGGGCTGTGTATGAGTGTACCACGTTTTGAAGAAAAGAGCAAGAATAAAGCCGCCGTACCGTACCGGACAGCGGCGCCGTAAAAGGTAAAATGTTGCCGCGACGCGGGATAAAAGCGGCCACGGGAGGCAAGGGTACAGGACAGGCAGAAAAATGACAGGATTGTAAAAAAATATATAAAAATATTGCACAAAGTTACAAAAAAATATATAATTAAAAACAATACCTGCCCAAAACGGCAAAAAACCGCGATGTATCGCAAAAAAATATGCGAAAAAGGAGAAAACCGCCGCCCACCCTATACGGCTGTTTTTGAATTGCAAAGCGGCTTGTTTATGAAGAGCGCGCTTTGCGGAACAACAAAAATAAACCTTATTACTTCAGCCGCGGTGTTTTTTTGTTTCAGGACTATTTTTGACTGCGATATAAAAAGCAGGGCTTCGCCGCATATATTTTATAAAGTTTGCAGTTTAGCAGAAACCTGATAAAATGCCGGCAGGGCAGTCGTTTCGCCGGCAGGCCGTCCGGTTTTTTGCAGGATACTGATGGATTTCAGGAAATATGGGGCCCATATGGCGTAAAAAGCCGCCGTCCATTCGTCTTTTCGCGCGTTTTAAACAAACTTTAGGGCAGTTCCCGTTTTTTGCACCCCTCGCCGCGTCAAATACGCGGCGGATGAATAAAAGGAGGAAATCACGCATGAAACAGTCCCCCGCACCCGTGCCTGCCTTCAAAGGCACCAAACAGCAGGCCCAGCGCCTGTCGGAAGTGATCCGCGACCATAAAGAGCAGCCGGGCGGCCTGATGCCGGTGCTGCAAAAGGCACAGGAGATCTACGGATATCTGCCTATCGAGGTACAGACCATGGTGGCTGACGGGCTGGGCCTGCCTTTGTCGGAGGTGTATGGCGTAGCCACCTTCTATTCACAGTTTTCGCTGTATCCCAAAGGCGAGAATCAGATCAGCGTCTGCCTTGGCACGGCATGCTATGTAAAAGGCGCCGACAAAATTTTAGAGGCGCTGGAAAACCGTTTGGGCATCAAAGCGGGAGAGTGTACGCCGGACGGCCAGTTCTCGCTGGACTGCACCCGCTGCATCGGGGCCTGCGGCCTTGCGCCGGTAATGATGGTGAACGACGACGTATACGGCCGTGTGAAGCCTCAGGATATCGATAAGATATTGGAGAGCTATCACAAAAAGGTGAAGGTGTAAGGGGGAAGGACAATGATAACGATTGCGCAGCTCAATGAGATCAAAGCGCGGCTGGAGCCGCTGGTCAGCGTCCGGCGCGAGGCCGCGGGGCGGGATGTGCCGGCGGTAAACGGCTATGAAAAACAGGTGCTGGTATGCGGAGGCACCGGCTGCACGTCTTCGGGCTGTCAGAAGGTGGTGGCGCAGCTGCGCCGCAGCCTGAAAGAGCATGCCCTTGAAAAAAAGATACTGGTGGTGACGACCGGCTGTTTCGGCCTGTGCTCACTGGGGCCGATCATGATCGTCTACCCTGAGGGCAGCTTTTACAGCGCCGTCACGCCCGACGCCGTCAAAGAGATCGTGGAGGAGCACCTGAAAAAAGGACAGGTGGTAAAACATCTGCTGTATCAGGAGACGGTGCAGGACGACGGCACGGTGAAATCTTTGCAGGAGACGAACTTTTATAAAAAACAGCTGCGGGTGGCGCTGCGCAACTGCGGCGTGATCGACCCAGAAAATATTGAGGAATACATAGGTACCGGCGGCTATCAGGCGCTTGCCAAGACGCTGACCGGGATGACCCCCGAGGATGTGATACAGTGCCTGAAGGAATCAGGCCTGCGAGGGCGCGGGGGCGGCGGCTTTCCCACCGGGACAAAATGGGATTTTGCCCGTCAGTCACAGGACGACCAGAAATACGTCTGCTGTAATGCCGACGAGGGCGACCCCGGTGCTTTTATGGACCGCAGCGTGCTGGAGGGCGACCCCCATGCCGTCATCGAGGCCATGACCATCGCGGGGTATACCATCGGCGCCTCCCGCGGGTACGTCTATATCAGGGCCGAGTATCCCATCGCGGTAAAACGACTTGAGATCGCCATCAACCAGGCCCGCAAGCTGGGGCTTTTAGGTAAAAATATCTTTGAGAGCGGGTTCGATTTTGACATCGAGATCCGTCTTGGCGCGGGCGCCTTCGTCTGCGGTGAAGAGACGGCCCTGCTCACCTCGATCGAAGGGCACCGGGGCGAGCCCCGGCCGCGGCCGCCCTTCCCTGCGGTAAAGGGGCTGTTCGGTAAGCCCACGGTACTCAACAACGTTGAGACTTACGCCAATATCCCCCAGATCATTTTGAAAGGCGCGGCGTGGTTCTCCTCTATGGGCACTGAAAAATCAAAGGGCACCAAGGTGTTTGCGCTGGGCGGCAAGGTGAACAACGTGGGCCTTGTTGAAATACCCATGGGCACCACCCTGCGCGAGATCGTCGAGGAGATCGGCGGCGGGATACCGGGGGGCAAACGGTTTAAAGCGGCCCAGACGGGCGGCCCTTCGGGCGGCTGCATCCCCGCAAGTTTGGCCGATACCCCCATCGATTACGACAACCTCATCGCCATCGGCAGCATGATGGGCTCGGGCGGGCTGATCGTTATGGATGAAGATACCTGCATGGTGGACATCGCCAAATTCTTTCTTGAATTTACCGAGGAGGAATCATGCGGGAAGTGTACCCCCTGCCGTATCGGCACCCGCCGGTTGAACCAGCTGCTGGATAAGATCACCACCGGAAAGGGAGAACTGGAGGACCTTGACAAGATAGAAGAGCTGTGCCGTCATATGAAAAGCACCTCGCTGTGCGCGCTGGGGCAGTCCTCTCCGAACCCGGTGCTCTCCACCCTCAAATACTTCCGCGATGAGTACATCGCGCACGTCACCGACAAAAAGTGCCCCGCCGGGGTGTGCAAGGCGCTGCTCTCGTATGAGATCGTGCCGGATAAGTGCCGAGGCTGTACGCTGTGCGCCAAAAACTGCCCGACCGACGCCATCAGCGGCGCTGTGAAGCAGCCGCATGTGATCGACAAGAAAAAATGTATCAAATGCGGCCTATGCGCCCGAAACTGCAAGTTCGGCGCTGTGGTGAAGAAATAAGAGGGAGAAAAAACGATGGGAATGGTGAACCTTAAAATTAACGGGATACCGGTGACGGTGCCCGACGATTATACGATTTTGCAGGCGGCCAAGGAGATCGACGTGGAGATCCCCTCGCTGTGCTGGCTGAAGGACGTGAACAAGGTGGGCGCCTGCCGCGTCTGCGTGGTAGAGGTAAAGGGCAAACCGGGGCTTGTGGCCTCCTGTGTTTACCCGGTGGCCGAGGGGATGGAGGTGCTGACCAACACCCCCGCTGTCCGCACTTCACGCAAAATGACGCTGGAACTGATCCTCTCAAGCCATCAGAAAAAATGCCTCTCCTGCGTGCGGGGCAACAACTGCGAGCTGCAGAAGCTGGCTTTTGACTATGGCGTGGATGAAGACCGTTTCAGCGAAGAGGAGATCGCCTACGACATTGACGACGCGTCGCCCTATGTGGTGCGGGACAACAACAAATGTATTTTGTGCCGCCGCTGTACCGCCGCCTGCGAGAAGCTGCAGGGCGTATCGGCGATAGGGCTGATCGCCCGGGGTTATAAAACGCATATCGGCTCGGCGTTTGAGCGCAGCCTGAACGACGCGCCTTGCGTGGGCTGCGGGCAGTGCATCGTCGCCTGCCCTGTAGGCGCGCTGAACGAAAAAAGCAATATCGACGAGGTATGGGAAGCCCTGAACGACCCAAAGAAAAAAGTGGTGTTCTTCACCGCGCCCTCTATCCGGGCCACGCTGGGAGAATGCTTTGACATGCCTATCGGCACCAATGTAGAGGGGAAAATGATCACCGCCATCCGGCGTTTGGGGGCCGACAAGGTATTCAATATGGATTTCACCGCCGACCTCACCATCGTAGAGGAGGCGCATGAATTTGTTGAGCGCGTTAAGACCAAGGGCGTGCTGCCGCTCATCACCTCATGCAGCCCGGGCTGGGTGAAATTCTGTGAGCATTATTATCCTGAATTTATCTCTAATCTCTCAAGCTGCAAATCTCCGCAGCAGATGTTTGGGGCGGTGCTGAAAAGCTATTACTGCCAGAAAAGCGGCATTGACCCGCACGATTTGTATGTGGTAAGCGTGATACCCTGTACGGCGAAAAAGTTTGAAGCCGGACGGCCCGAGCAGTGCGAATTTGATTTTCAGGATGTGGACGTGGCCCTCACCACCCGCGAACTGGCGAAGATGATCAAGGGCGCGGGCCTGAAATTTACCGACCTTGCAGACGAACCCTTTGACGAGGCGTTTGAGACGGCCAGCGGCGCGGGCGCTATTTTTGGCGCTACCGGCGGCGTGATGGAGGCCGCGCTGCGCACGGCGGGCCGTATGCTGGACGGTGATTTCAAGAAGATCGATTTTACCGAGGTACGCGGCACCGACGGTATTAAAGAGGCTGTGTATGAAGTGGCGGGCATGAAGGTGAACGTGGCCGTCGTGTCGGGGCTTGCCAATGCCCGCAAGGTGTTGGACAGTGTCAAGGCCGGTGAGAAGGAATATCATTTTATCGAGGTGATGGCCTGTCCGGGCGGCTGTATCAACGGCGGCGGCCAGCCCTGCCAAAGCGACAGCGTCCGCAATTATACAGATTTGAAAGCCCTGCGCGCAAAGGCGCTGTATCAGGCCGACAAGGGCGCGCAGCTGCGCCTTTCACATGAGAACCCAACGGTGAAAAAGCTGTATGACGAATTTTTTGGAGAAGTGGGCGGGACACGGGCCCACCAGTTCCTGCATACTACCTATCAGGCGCGTGGCCGTTTTTAAGGCGGACGAAAAACAGAGCTTTCAATAAAACTTACAGCAAATAAAAAGGCCTTTGACGCAGAGTGAAAAACCGCGTCAAAGGCCTTTTTGCGGTTGAAAAGCCTGGGCCGGGGCAGACGGTGAAAGCTTTCGTCCTGCGGCAAAAAGCTTCCTACGGCGGAAAGCCTTTGCCCTCCGGCGAAAAAGCTTTCGCCTTTCAGACGAAAGCTGGAGAGTGCCGGGCGGGCCATCAGGCAGCGGCGCACTTTCACAGAAAGTGCTTCAGCAAAGGCTTTGACCGGAAAAACGGAAAAACGAAGGCGGGTGCGGGGGCCGCACCGGCGGCGTTTTGGAAGGTATGGGGATCGGGCGGCAGCCCGGTGGAAAGGCCTCTTTTGACGAGCGCGCGAAGGCCGCGTACCGTCTTTGTGTTTGCCGGCTTTTTCAGCCCATGACCTTTTGCCGGGGCCAGTTTGCGGCGTATCAAGCGATGGCTGATAGACGCCGCCGGCTTTTGCCGCAGAGAGAAAATATTTTGAGCCATGGGGACGGCGAGGGCTTTTTTGGCCATTCGCCCGGCTGCCGCGATAGCGGCGAGGGCGAGGCCATTGAGATAAAATTTTTTATTGTTCCGCGACGCGCGCTTAGAAAAGCGCGCTGCTGCACAATAAAAAATAGCGGGAAACAAATAACGCTGCGGCTGAGATTCTAAGGTTTATTTTTTGTTGCTGCGCGGGTGGGCGCTTTTCAAAACGTACTGCTGTACAATAAAAAATCGCCGGGCTTTTGAAGGGCCCGGCGAAAGTTTTGTAATGGGGACAAAAATGTTTTACTGCGGTTTTTCCATGGATTTTAAAAATTGTAAAAGGGCGGTTTGCTGCCCCGCGTTTAAAACGCTGAAAGCGTCCAGCAGCTGCCGCTGGGGCGGGGTGAGGACGACGGCTTCGCTGCCGGAAGAAAAAAATTCAGACAAAGTGATTTGAAAAGCGTCGCATATGTTCTGCAAAGAGATGACGGAGGGGACGGCCTGTTTGTGAAACCAGGAGGAGATGGTGGTCTGGGCGACGCCGGATTCAACAGAAAGCCGGTAATCGCTCCATCCGCGCGTTTGCTTCAGCTGTTGGATACGCTCCAGAACATCCATGCAAAGGCCTCCTCTCTTTCGTATATTATATACGAAACGATATTGACGAATAATAATTATTGTCGTATATTTATTACGACAATCGTTATTATTTGCGGTATAGGTGAAAAAATGGATAAATTTGTGCGCAGTAAATGTCCTAAAAGAAGCGCTTGGCGCGGTACTTTTTGCGGCGCTTTGTGGAAAATGAAAAAAGAAAAGAGAAAAAATGGCGGCAATATCAGACGGGCGGCGGCAGCCACGCTGCTGCTTTTCAGTACGCTGCTGGTATGGTGCTGGGCACGACCG
>JAUNTE010000057.1:0-1625 GCA_030538855.1 Oscillospiraceae bacterium | reverse complement strand
TTTACGGTACAGGGCGGCGCGCCTGTTATGGGTAAAGCCGCCAAAAGCGCCCCGGGACCTTTTGAGATGAACGCGGCGCAGCCCCTGGCGCTGGATGTGTTCATCGCGCTGAAAGACAAAGAGGGGCGGACGCAGATCTCGGGCTTTTTTGAAGGCTCTTTGACAGCGGGGACAGAAAAAACGGTTTTTGACGCGCTTATCAGCCCGGATAAAACAGGGCTGGAAAGAGTTTGTATCAATTTTTCAGGGCTGGAAGATACAGATGAAGGGGAACGGCGCTTTATTTTATCCGGCTATGCGGATACGACGTTACTTTTTTCGGCTCAGGTGGGGGGCGCGCGTCAGGCGTCGTTTTCGTTGAGCGGCGCCGAAACGGCGCGTCTGCGCATCACCTGCAGCCTGCTGCCTGCTGAAAGGCCCTGAGAGCGGCCGGCGGCCGCTGCGCGAAAACTTTTTTCGCTGAAGTGAAAATGGGGAGGGGGCCTTGGTTGACAAAGCAATTTTTGATAGGGTATAGTAAAAAAAGAAACGGCGGCTGGTATGGGAGAAAACATAGGAGGATACAGATGCTGAAAGAGACGATTTACGACAGGATCGGCCTGATGGAGGAATACGCGACCAAACAGGAAAAGGTGATTATTGAGTTTATCCGTACCAATCCCATCCGGGAGATGATTATGTATTCCATCACTGAGTTTTCTGAAAAAGTGGGGGTGAGCGACGCCACCATGCTGCGTTTCTGCCGTAAACTGGGGCTGAAAGGGTATTCAGAATTTCGGTTTTTGCTTTCTCAAAGCGAGGACGCGGCGGAAAACGACGCGGAGGATGAAGCAGATAGGATATTGGACAGTATGGTGACGGTGCTGCGCTCTACCCATGACCTGTTGGACCACGCGCAGATAGAAAAGGCCGCGCGGCTGATTTTAGAGGCGCGCTGCGTGTATGCCTTCGGCAGCGGAAATTCCGGCGTGGCCGCGCAGGAGTTTTGCAATAAAGTGCTGCGTTACGGGCTGCATTGCAGCTATCAGGCCGATTCTCATTTTCAGATCATCGCGGCGTCGCTTCTGAGTGAACAGGACGTGCTGGTGCTGTTTTCAGTAAGCGGCGGGACAAAAGACATGCTGAGCCTTGCTAAAAACGCCGCCCGCAGCGGGGTGAAACTTGTGATCGTGACAAATTATCTGAAATCGCCGCTGGCAAAGTACGCCACCGCCCTTTTATATGTTGTGGGAAAAAGTACCCCGTTGAACAGCGGGTCTCTGGTGTCAAAGGTATCGCAGCTATACATCGTCGATGTGCTGGGCCGTGAGCTGCAGCGCCAGATGGGAAGCAGGGCGGAGGAGAATCTTCGCAAAACTGCGATCGCCGTCATGGACAGAGAGATTTAAGAGAGCCGGGAGGCTGTTTAAAAAGCGAAACCACGGTCAGCTTCTATAAACAGCGAGATGTGCGGCGTTGAAAATACGACGCGTCTGTCAAAAAGCCCTGCGCTTTTTGCCCTACAGGCGCCTACCGGCTGCGCAACATTCGGTTTCTCCGTTTTTAGATAATATCCAAGGCCACAAAAAGCCGATTTATTCCAACGCGGGATAAATCGGCTTTTTTATTTGATAAAAATATGGTAA
>JAUNTE010000362.1 GCA_030538855.1 Oscillospiraceae bacterium | reverse complement strand
CCGGCCTCTTTCAATTTCAGCGCGAGGGCCAAATCATGTACCGGCGCTTCAAACTCTGACAGCCGCCGTTTTGTTTCATCCAAGATAATCATAGAAACCTCTCAATTGATTCATAAATTCGTTACAAAAATAGCAGACGTATTTATTATAATAAACATATAGCCCGTTGTAAACGTCTGTATTTTTTTTATTTTGCTTTTTTTATTGGTTTGCGGTAAAATAGAAAAGAAAAGAGCAGAGAAGAAAGAGGATTTATTATGTTTCAGGTAACAGGTGAAAAGTGTCCCGTCTGCGGCGAAGCTTTTCGTGATGGGGACGACGTGGTGTTTTGCCCCGACTGCGGCACGCCGCATCACCGAAATTGCTATAAAGAACTTGGGCATTGTGCGAATGAAGAAAAGCATGCC
This sequence comes from Oscillospiraceae bacterium, assembly GCA_030538855.1. GTDB lineage: Bacteria > Bacillota > Clostridia > Oscillospirales > Ruminococcaceae > JAUNTE01. The sequence continues at coordinate 1,736 of JAUNTE010000362.1, read as the reverse complement.
GAGGGGTTTGTGTACAAAAAAGACGTTTCTTCCGCCCGGCCGGGGCCAAGCGAAGAGACCGTCTGTCCTTCCTGCGGGGCGAAAAACCCGCAGGAGGGGATCTTCTGCGTGAGCTGCGGCGCGCCGCTGCACCGCGAAAAGGCGGGCCCGTCGGCGCAGGCGCGCGCGGGCTATGGGCCGGCGGGGGCCGAAAATGCGTCCCCTTTCGGCGGGATGCCGGGTGGGATGCCAGGCGGGATGGGATACAATACAAACACGGTGACGATGTTTGGAGATATGCTCAGCCCCAATGAGGAATTCGACGGCGTAACGGCGAAAGACTGGGCAAAATATATCGGCCCGGCCGCGCCTTACTATCTCTCTTGCTTTAAGCGCAGAAAAGAGCATGGCCGCAAGGGGCTGTGGTTTGTCATCAGCGCCGTTATTTTTGGGCCGTTTTATTTTCTGTACCGCAAGATGTGGACGGCAGGCGGGATTTTGCTGGCGGTGACGGCAGCGCTCAGCGTGCCGGGCGCGCTTTTGCTGGGCGCTGATTTTGGGCTGCTTACGCTGACGGCCACGGCTGCGGATATTTTGACAAAAGCCGATTTTGTATGTATGATAGTACGCACCGCGCTGCTGATTTTGAGCGCGCTGTTCGCCTCTGACTGGTATCGGGCTTCAGGTGCCGCAAAAATAAAAAAGCTGCGCGCTGTCTCGTCTTCTGAGGCGGAATATCAGCAGGAACTGGACAAGCGCAGCGGGCCAAGCAAGATCGTTTTATATATCGGTATGGGGCTGCTGCTTATCTATAGTTTTACATTGATGTGGTTTTTGCAATTCGCCTGAACATTGCTGAAATAGAAAAGGAGAGAGAAACATGAAGGTAAGAAAAGCGGTAATTCCGGCGGCGGGGCTTGGCACCCGTGTGCTGCCGGCCACAAAAGCGATGCCGAAAGAGATGCTTCCCATTGTGGACAAGCCTGCCATTCAGTATATTGTTGAGGAAGCGGTGCGCGCAGGCATTGAAGAAATTTTGATTATCACCGGGCGCAACAAAGCCATTATGGAGGATCATTTTGACCACGCCTATGAACTGGAAGCCAAGCTGACGGGAAAGCCGGGCAAAGAAAAAGCGCTGGAGGCCTGCCTTGGCATCGCAGACCTTGCGGACATCTTTTTTGTACGTCAAAAAGAGACGCTGGGCCTGGGCCATGCCATCAGTAAAGCGCGCCCCTTTACGGCGGATGAGCCGTTTGTAGTGCTTTACGGCGACGACGTTATCATGGGAGAAGACCCTGTGGCCGGGCAGCTGATACGCGCTTATGAGGAATTTGGAAAAGCGGCGGTGGGTATCAAAGAGGTATCTGCCGAGGATATCCAAAAGTATTCTTCCATGAAGGTGGAACATCTGCGTGATAACTGTTACAATATTACCGATATGATCGAAAAACCCGCCCCCGGGCAGGAGTTCAGCATGTTTTCGATATTGGGACGCTGCCTGCTGACGCCTGATATCTATGAGATACTGGAGCATACCGCGCCCGGCGCAGGCGGTGAAATTCAGCTGACGGACGCTATGGCCGAGCTGGCCCGTAAAAACGGGATGACCGGCGTTGACTTTACCGGCATCCGCTATGATATGGGCAGTAAGCTTGGCGTGATGAAAGCGCAGGTAGAGACGGCGCTGAAGCATGAAGAGATCGGGGCGGCGTTTCAGGCTTATTTGAAAGAACTGGCGAAAACCTTATAATATG
>JAUNTE010000361.1 GCA_030538855.1 Oscillospiraceae bacterium | reverse complement strand
CTATTTTTTTTGCTGGAAAACTTCACATTTAGAGAAGTATGGCGGTGCGTCTAGCCATTGAAAGAAAAGCAGGGAGGTTAGATTTTAGGAGAAGGGAGGGATTTAATGCAGCGCAAACGGGAGCTGTACCGGGAAAATGAACGGCTGAAGAGCGACAATGAACGGCTGCGGGAGGAGAGGGAGAAACTTTTGAGAGATAAAAGGCGGATAGAACACGAGTGGCGCAATTGGTGGGGATATGACGGAACACCGCAGAAGGAGGGGGCAGATGATTGAAGCAAGGCAGCTTGAGGAGGAATATGCAGAGGGACGGAGCTATAACGAGGGGATCGGGCTGTATGAGACGGTAAAGCGCAACGAGAATTTTTATGTGGGACGCCAATGGGAAGGGGTACAGGCCCCAAGCCTGCCGAAACCTGTTTTGAATATCCTGAAGCGGGTGGTGAGTTATTTTATCTCAATGCTGGTGAGCGACGACATAGCGGCCAAAGCTGAACGCATAGACGGAGACGAGACGCCGGAGGAGAAAATGCTGCTGGAGGCGGTGAACCGGGAATTTGAGGCGATTTTTGAAAACGAGGAGCTGAAAACCAAAAACCGGTACGCGCTGAGAGACGCGGCGGTGGACGGCGACTGCTGCCTGTACTGTTGGTTTGACCCGGAGGAAGATACCGGGGATTTGACCAAAGGGGTGATACGGGCGGAGCTGCTGGACAACACCAACGTATATTTTGGCAACCGGTCGGCATCCGAGGTGGAGCGGCAGCCGTACATTTTGCTGGCGCGCAGGGAGCTGCTTTCAGAGGTGAGGCGGAGGGCCAAGGCAGCCGGGATGGACCCGGACGATATTGCGGCGGACAGCGACGGGCAGGAGGACGGGGACAACGCCGCCCGCGTGACCGTGCTGCGGCGGCTGTGGAAAGAAAATGGGACGGTGCACGCGGCGGAGGCGGCGGGCGGCGTACTGCTGAAAAAAGATACCGATTTGGGATACAGCCGGTACCCGCTGGTATGGATGAACTGGGAACAGGTGAAAAATTGTTATCACGGACAGAGCTGCATGACGCCGGTGATACCGAACCAGATCGACATCAACCGCCTTTTTGCCATGTGCTTAAAACAGGTAAAGGACGGGGCTTTTCCGAAACTGGTGTATGACAAGCGGATGTTCCCGGACGGGTGGAACAACGAGGTTGGCAGAGCGGTGGGGGCTTACGGCGATGTGAACGCCGCCGTGACGCGGGCCACGGGTGTGACCGAGATGAGCGGCCAGGCGCTGGAGATGATACGGCTGCTGATACAATACACCAAAGAGACGATGGGGGCCAGCGACGCGGCGCTGGGGGATATCAAAGCCGACAACACCAGCGCCATCATCGCGGTACAAAAGGCAAGCGCTATGCCGTTGGAACTGCAAAAACTGGAATATTATCGTTTTGTGGAGAACACGATGCGGGTGCTGCTGGATATGATGAGCGTCAATTACGGACAGCGGCTGACGGATGCCGGGACCGGCGGGGAGGACGCGGCCCCTGCCAGGGTGCCGGTGGATTTTGACCGGCTGCGGGAGATGCGGCTGCGGCTGCGGGTGGATGTGGGGGAGAGCGCGTATTGGAGCGAGCTGGCGATGCAGACCACCATGGACAACCTGTTTACCAAAGGGATCGTGGACGATGTGGAGCTTTATCTGGACAGCGTGCCGCGCAGCCTTTTGCCGAATAAGGAACGGCTTTTGGAGGAGATACGCAGGAAAAAGAAAACCGCGGAGGAAATACCGGCGGCCGGTTTGGAAGCGAAGAATGAAAGGAGCGTTGGAAATGAGATGCCCATGCTGTAACACCGACATGCGCTGCACCGGGCTGACCTTTACGGAAAACGGCGCGGTGCAGCGGTATGAGTGCCGCAACAGAAATTGCGCAAAAGGGAGCGCGGGGACCGCCCGGGAGATAACCGGCGGAGAAAAAAGGGAGGAAGAGACAGATGAATGAGGAAGGCCTTTATACCTGCCGGGAAGAGACGGCCCTGGAGGGGACGGCCCCAGAAGAAGGCACGGCAGAGATGGCGGCGGAATATGGGGATGATCTGCGGAAGCTGGCGGAGGAATACCCCGGTGAGGAAGAGCTGCCAGAGGAGGTTGCGGCGGCTATTTTGGAG
>JAUNTE010000360.1 GCA_030538855.1 Oscillospiraceae bacterium | reverse complement strand
GCTCTACACACCAGTAGCTTTCACAGTTCCATTTAAAACGCGGCTCTTTTTCTATCAGTGCCAGCGCCTGCCGGATAAACGAGATGTGATGCGCTTTCATTTTTTCCTGGGTGTCGGTATAGCCCACGTCGGTATGGGACGCGTGCAGGATATATATGATAAATTTTTTGTCTTTCATCTTTTATGTCCCTCTTACGTTTTGCTGCCCGAAAAGGCGATGCCCTTGATAAAATATTTCTGCGCGCAGATGAACACGATGATCACCGGAAGGGTAGCGCACACTGTAGCGGCCATCATGGGGCCGTAATCGATATTGTTGTTGAACGAAAAAGCCTGTAAGCCCTGCGTCAATACTTTAAAATCTCCGTTGCGCAGGATGACGCTGGGCCAAACGAACGAGTTCCATCCCGACTGAAAACAGAATACCGTCAGGGTGGCCAGCGCGGGTTTAGAGAGCGGGGCGTAGATCTGCCAAAAAGTTCTGAACTCTCCCGCGCCGTCGATACGCGCGGCCTCCCCGATCTCATCCGGCAGCGTCAGATAGAACGAGCGCATAAATAAGATGTTGAACACGCTCACCGCCGTCGGCAGCACCACCCCCAGCAGATTACCTGAAAACCCATAGCCGCCCTGTCCAAACAGGTTGTTTCCGCCCACCAGCGGAAATCTCGCCAAAATCAAAAACTGGGGGATCATCAGCACCGTGCCCGGCACCATAACACTCAACAACATCAGGCGGTAAATAAGCTTTTTGCCGTGAAAGGTAAGCTTTGCAAACGCGTACCCCGCCAGCGAACAGAACAGCAGGTTGGTGGCAATGATCATCACCGTGATCAGCAGGGTATTGAGCGAATAAAGCAAAAACGGAATGGCCTTAAAGGCTTTTTCGTAGTGTTCAAAAGTCACCGAGGTAGGCAGCAGGTTGATGCCCGCTGAAAATATCTCGTCGTTTGGCCGCAGCGAGGTAAGCACCGACCAATAAAACGGCATGGTGAACACCAATGCGAAAAAAATCAGCAGGGCAAGCTTCCAGCCTTTACCGGCCGTGTTTTTCAGCCCGCGCATAGTGCGCTGTGTTTTTGCAGTGTCTTTTTTCATATGTCGCCGCCCCCTTTATACAAGACTTTCTTTGTTCAGCTTTTGCTGAGCCAGCGTAACGATCAAAATCATCCCAAACAGCAGCATGGCCTGCGCGCAGGCATAGCCCATCTGCGATTCACGGAAGGCGTTCATATATATCTGGTACATAGGTACCGTTGTGGCGTGGGCAGGGCCGCCCGACGTCAGCACATAGATTTGGTCGAACACCTGAAACGAGCCGATCAGCGACATGGTCAGCACAAAAAACGTCGTGGGCGCTACCAGCGGCAGGGTGATCTGCATCATCTGGCGGAAAGGGCCCGCCCCATCCAGCCGCGCCGATTCATAAACCGATTCCGGCACGTTTTGCAGCGCCGCCAGATAGATCATAATATTGCTGGCCAGCGTAGACCATACGCAGATGATGACGATAGAGACCAGCGCTGTATGGCTGTCGTTCAGCCAGGTACCCGGCGGCAGCCCAAGCGAGGTGAGTATCGTATTCAGCAGCCCGCTGGTAGGGTTCATCAGCCACCGCCACACAATGGCCGACGCCACTGTAGAGGTGATACAGGGCAGATAAAAAAGTACCCTGAAAATTTTTACGCTGCGCAGCTTGGTATTGAGCAGCACGGCCAATAAAAACGACAGGATGACCACCGCGGGCACATACATCACCACATACAGGCAGATATTGCCCAGCGCCTTTAAAAAGTAGGTATCCTGAAAAGCGCGCACATAATTTCCAAAGCCTACAAATTTAGCCGGTGTGAAGACGTTGTAAGAGGTAAAGCTCATACCTACCGCCATAACGGCCGGCAGCAGCAGAAACAGCACAAAGCAGATCACGGCCGGCGCAATAAATGCCCAGCCCATCAGCGATCTTCGCCGCTGCCGCCTCTTTTTTTGTATGCTCAGCATGGTCTTTTCCATATAGTCTCCTCCCCGCGTTTTTGAAAAGCAGTTCAAACCTGATTTTCACCTTCAGCGCCGCAGGCATGGGGCCTATCCGCCGTCATGCCTGCGGCCTGTTTGTGTTTTTCCAACCTGGGTATTACCCACCGCGCCTGCGGCCTCTTCCTCTTTCCCTGCAATCAGAGCG
>JAUNTE010000359.1:552-2184 GCA_030538855.1 Oscillospiraceae bacterium | reverse complement strand
CAGAGCATATGGGGCCCAACGTAAGGGGACGATTCGGATAGACGGGGCTTTATCCATATGACGGCAGTTCGCTTTCGCTTACGGCAGCGGATGCATATCCTTGATACATGTTCCAGCATCCGCCAATATCCGCGGATGTAAAATAATCAAGCTGTTCCTCAGGAAGTTTCAGTCTGCCCGCTTTCACAGCCTCCGCACAATAGATGATTTCATAACCGGCATCATCCGCAAGATGGAATCTGAAACTTACGACTGCGGCGCCTGAAACCGGCTCGGTTTTTTTATCACTTACCTCTAATCCTGAAAACAGGGTATAAAGCGCGGTAATATCATCGGGCTCTGTAATTACCCTTTTTTCAGCTGAGGTTGGCACAATATAATGAAACATCTCCACTTTATTTACATCTGCAGGCGTAAACGGCATACTGAGAACTGCCTTTTTTTCACAGCCTGTTAAAAATACACAGAGTATGAGCGTCAAAATGAACATTGCTGTTTTTTTCATAGTCGTTATTCCTCCTAAAACAAATTTGCCTGTGCATTTATTACAATCAGATTTGGATAAGGGTCGTCAGGGTATGCGGGTTACGCAATAAAGCGAACGGATAGCGAGAAAAAGATGAAGCCCGGTTGCAATTTTTATATTGGAAGAATGCAAAGAAACTGCAACTGCACCCGGATCTCTGGAGGCAAAAGGATGGCTGCCGACATGCGGCCCGTTGGAAAGGCAGCCTTTTTGTTCTTTATACCGACTGTGAACAGAGCGGACGGGAAAGGCCGCTTAAAAGTTTGGTGGGTGAAACTGGATTGGAATGACAGCCACGGGTAATTAATGCGTATCGTTAAAATGTGTTTGAAAAGCCGCTTGCAGCACGGCGATTTCTCTCCCCCTTGCATAGCGCCACAATTATTAGAGACGAACGCGCAGATTGCTGCCATTCTCTTGATTCCTGTACAGGCAGGCATACCGGTTTATCGCCGGCGGGGCCGGCTGCCTGATTGCTGACAAGAACGGTTGGCTTTGCTGATGTACGCTGCGCTATATGCACACGATCACTCCGGTAAATGGCAAGTTGTCATTGTAAATCAAGGTCTATCTCGTATTTATCATCAATAAGCATATAATTTACTTTGTACTTTTGGGCAAGTTTTAAAAACTGTGCGTTGTCCTGTAAAACATTTTCTATCGTACACCATTCATCGTCCAAACGATCTTCTATAACACGCGCATATTTTTTGATGCTGTCAAAGTGATTTTTTATATAGCCTGCACTCATGACAAGACAGCAGTATTTTATATTTTCAAGATATTCTATTTCAAAATCTTTTGACCAATCAAAAGGAATATAGCACCCTTCAACAATAAGATTTTGCTTATTCTCTATGGCGGTTTTGATTATTTCACGAAGGATGGGCCATAAAAGATCTGTAAGCGCACAATCATCTTTGGGCGTAAGTTTGGTACAGCCACTGCGGATCAAACCCATTTTCAAATGATCTATCGATAAATATGGATATTTATATTTTTCAAGCAGCTTTTGGGCAAGCGCGGTTTTACCTGTGTGTGATGCGCCTGTTATCAATACAATCATCTTTTTCTCCTGTTTTACAAACAACCCATCTCAATGGCCT
>JAUNTE010000359.1:0-542 GCA_030538855.1 Oscillospiraceae bacterium | reverse complement strand
CGCTAAAGCGGCAGCCGGGTGAAGGACTCCGAAACAGCTTTCACTTTGGCTGCTTTTTATAAGGTTAACTTAAAAAAAACGGCTCTGTCAAGATATTACGTTCTATTTCTATAGAGCATTTTTTAAATCGTTTTCAGTTTTGCGTGAAAAGAGAAAAAATGATTTGCCTTGACGTTTTTTGTGAAAAATGGTAGAGAAAATGAAAAATAGATACTTTTTATCAAAAAACGACGGTATTCGACGATGCTTTCAAAAGAAAAAACTTTACAATAAATGCGCAGTAAATATTTTAAAACCGGCGGTAAAAGGCGGCGATTTACCGTGACGGTGTTCGACAACCTTTTTGAAGGATACAGGATAAAATAGACAAGCATTCCCTTTACAGGCCGCCGTGAGGCGGCTTTTTTTGTTGCAAAAAAACGCCAAAGGTTTAAAAGCGCGGCCTAAAGCTATAGAAAGCATGACCAGACGGAAAAGCGAAAGTTTGCCTTCACCTTTTTGCGGGAGAGGGGGCGGCAGGCTTTGCGATAGGACGTTCGATT
>JAUNTE010000358.1 GCA_030538855.1 Oscillospiraceae bacterium | reverse complement strand
ATAATATTCGACGGTTTCATATCCCGATAGATCACAGGCGGCACCCGATTGTGAAGATAAGCCAACACCTGGCATAGTTGCTTTGCCCACTCCAATACATATCTCTCCTCCTGCGCTCCTTCCTCTTCCAAAATCTTTCCAAGCGTCCGCCCCTCCACATAGTCCATCACAATAAAAATTGCGTCCTGCTGTTCAATGACATCACAGATTTCGGGGATCATCGGATGGCGGAGCGAACGTAAAAGCTCCATCTCCCGCAGAATTCCCTGCCTCATCAGAACAAAATTGTACGGTCGGTCCTTCCGGATTTCTTTTACTGCCCACTGCCTGTTTGCTTTCTCATTCATCGCCAGATAAACGGTACTCATACCGCCGCTGCCAATCCGATTTAAAATTTTATACTTTCCATCCAGCAAACTTCCTATCGCAATCATTTCGTCCTCCTTTATCCCTCCGGCATTTTCAGCTTCTGTACCTCCTGTCTCAGCTTTTCATTCTCCTGTGCCGTCCATTTCGCATACTGCGAATCCAGCTCACAGACACTTAAAAAAATCCTCTCGATCTCTTTCGTTCCCGCATCATTTAAGTCAATCAGTCTGCGATAATATTCATCCACTTCCCCGGCATATGTACTCATAGAGATTCCTGCTGTCGCTTCTTCTATCCGATACCAACAGTCCCATCTGCTGACTTTCCAAAACGGCTCTCTTTCTGCCTCTCCTGCCGCCTCCAGCATTCTCTCTTTCGTCTCCTGCGTAAAATCCCGGATCACAAACGCTTCCTCCGCTCCTCTTGTCATGGTTATGAGCGTTGAAAACAGTTCTTTTTCCTCCGCGTACCGCAAAAGCGCCGGAACCGCCGTGGCCGCCGCAGACGGCAGCCCGGCAAATTCATCCAGCAGACTGCTCAAAGACTTCATTTCTTCACGATATCCACTCGGATCCTGCTCTCTTTTTTCTTTTAAAAATGCCCGGAAATAGATTAAAAAATCTCTCCCTGCATCCAATCCGACCGTCTTTAAAATATCATTTCGATATTCTCCTTCTCCTTTTCCCATCAGACGCTGAAAAACATCTCCAAAAAAGCTCAAAAGCTGTACCCGTTCCGCTTTTGGCACATTTTCCATAAAATAAGCTGTAAATTCCTGAAGCAAATCCATCGCCGGCTCACGTTTTCCGTTTTCTGCCAGCTTATATAAAATCTTTCCGTTTTCATGCAAAAACAGTGCGTCCGGACAATGATAACCGCCGAAACCAAGTTCATCTGCTGCAATTCCTCCATCATTCTGCAAAAAGACAATCTTCCCGGCAATCGGATAAAGCAGGCAGCTGACAAAGTCCCGATAGTTTGCATACAGTACAATATTTTCTTTTTTCTCTTCGATCTTTTCCTGATATTTCCCGCAAAACTCTTTTGAAAATCCCTCGCCGTCAAAGGCAATGCAGGAAATTTCTTTTTCGCTGCAGACGGTAACATACATCGCCTTATTTCCGCCCTTGGAATGACCGCTTACGACAATTTTTTCATATGGAAGCATTTCAACCCATTCCAGTGCATCCATCTGCTGCTTTGTGTCTGACTTTGCTCCCGCCACCAGATCATCCCGCCACTCATTATAGCCAGTACCTGCAAAAACAACCGTAGCCTCTTTGTCTTCCTCACTGTAAAAGCAAAGCATTTTTGCTCCTGTCTCAGGATCGTATTTGCTGTGTGTAATCCGAAGTTTGCAAAGCTGCTCATCTTCTCCTGCCAAAGACAACAGATTTTCCCATTCCTCCTTTGTCGTAGCTGACGCCGAAAATCCTCCCTTTTTCGCATACGCATCTGTGTCCACAAATTCCAGCAATTCCCCGACCGTAAACGCGTTTGATCCTTCTGCTGTAAAAACCGGATCATAAATCAGATTATTCAGCATCAAAATCTGCTCCGCTGTCATTCTCTCTCACCTCTTTATCTCCCTGTATGGCAGACCACCTGCATCCGATACTGCTGTTTTTCGACAACCGCTGAAGCGCTCTCCCGATCAAGTGCATCCAGGCACTTCTCGTCCACCAAAAAAACAGAAATCAGACTCTCCATCCCTTCTTTTTCCCAAAGACGGGAAAACTTTTTTGTCTTTTCTTCCATCTTTGTCTTGTCCTCTCCCGTCACAAACACCCAGCTGATCGCACGGATATCTTCCCCCTTTTCCT
>JAUNTE010000056.1 GCA_030538855.1 Oscillospiraceae bacterium | reverse complement strand
GAATATCTTGATAATACGACCGAACGCAAATCTTCGGACAATCAGCAGGTACAGGCAGTAAAAAAGATGATTTCGTATCTGCGTGAGCATTTTCTTGAACGCATTACCATCGATGAATTGTGCGCTGACACCGGTTACAGTAGATTTTATCTGTGTCATTCATTTAAGAAAATGACAGGTAATACCATTATTCAGTATGTAAATTTCCTCAAATGCCAGCATGCAAGAAGCCTGCTGCTGGAAGGAAACCACAGCGTCAGCGAAAGTGCTGCTCTAAGCGGCTTCAAGAATGACTCCTATTTTACCAAAACATATAAAGCTGTCTTTGGCAGACTTCCTTCAGATGATCTGCGGTTACTGCCTTAAGACTAGAAATTTTCAGATGCGCATTACCGGCAAGCAGGGCAAGCGTATAACGCTTGCTGTTTTTGCGTCCCCGGCGGGGGCCGTGATCCATAGCAAATGGTCGATGTTCGTCTTGACGGCCAGGGCCTCCCGCATATCCCGCTGGGCCGCGTGGTGCGCAGTATAGAGGGCCTTTTTCTCCGCCGCCGGCTCACACCGTTCTTCTTTCAATTTTGCCATCGGCGGGAGTTTACCGCTTTATGGAAAAAGCTGCTGCTGGCGGCGGAAGACTGCCTGAAAAAGTGCGGTATAAAGCGAGGCGAGACGTTAACGAGCATAGTTCTGCCGGTGAAACCGGCAAGGCTTTTTCGGGCGCTTTCTTTTGACGGGATAGTTTTTATGGGATAAGGAAAAAGAGAGAAAGCAGGCGTTATAAAACGATGTACTTAAAGCGCCGCCGGCAGTGGGACAGGTGAAAAAGCCGGCCTTTTCAGCGTTTCAGCGCCGGTTTGACGGGGCAGACTATAAAATGTATCAAAAACCTGTAAAAAACAGGGGCGTTGTACCGCTGTTTTTTTTCATCAGGGACACGGACAGCTCTTTTGCGCAGGAAAGAAATAACAAAACGGTGACGTTCGTGAGTTTTGTGAATTTTTTTCTTTCTTTTTGGTAAAAATGATGATATAATGTGAACGTTGAGCCGTAGGAAGGCAACAGCACGATTTTAAAATAAAATTACTTCTTGCTGTCTCATCTTGTAAGGGAAGAGGAGTTACGAAAGAATTGGATAAATTTGTAATTCGCGGCGGGAACCCGCTGGTGGGCGAGGTTTCTATCGGAGGCGCAAAAAACGCCGCCGTCGCAATTTTACCCGCGTCTATTTTAGCGGGAGATACATGTGTCATAGAAAACCTGCCCAGCATCAGCGATGTGGCCGCTTCGGCCCGTATTTTGTCGGATATGGGCGCTGCGGTGAAAATGCTCAACCGTTCGACTTTGGAGATCGATACCGCGCACCTGACGGATACCAGCGTTTCAAACGACATGAGCCGTCAGATGCGGGCCTCGTATTATTTTTTGGGGGCGCTTTTGGGGCGCTTTGGCAAAGCCAGCGTGGCGATGCCGGGCGGCTGTGACCTTGGGCCGCGGCCGATCGACCAGCATTTAAAGGCGTTTGCCGCCATGGGCGCGGAAATCGACGTGCGCTCAGGCATGATCCATGTGGCCGGTAAGCTGACCGGCGCGCATATCTTTTTTGACACCGTTTCAGTGGGGGCCACCATCAACGCCATGCTGGCGGCGGTGCGAGCCGAGGGGCAGACGGTGCTGGAAAACGTGGCGAAGGAACCACATATCGTGGATGTGGCCAACTTTTTAAATACCATGGGGGCAGATATCCGCGGCGCGGGCACGGACGCCATCAAGATACGCGGCGTAAAAGAGCTGCACGGATGCACCTATGCCATCATCCCCGACCAGATCGAGGCGGGCACCTATATGGTGGGCGCGGCGCTGACGGGCGGGAACGTGCTTATCAAAAATGTCATACCCAAGCATTTGGAGCCGATCACCGCAAAGCTGGAGCGCGCGGGGGCCATTATTGAGGAGTACGACGACTCGATGCGGGTTTACCGGACGGGGGATATCCTGCCCGTCAATATCAAGACGATGCCGCATCCCGGCTTTCCCACCGACATGCAGTCTCTGATGGGCGTGCTGCTCAGTGTGGCGAAGGGAACGTCTATTATCACCGAGGGGATTTGGGAAAACCGTTTTCGCTATGTGGACGAGCTTCGCCGTATGGGGGCGAATATCCAGGTGGAGGGCCGTACCGCTGTGGTGGAGGGGGTGCCCGAGCTTTCAGCCGCGCCGGTGCGGGCGACAGACCTGCGCGCAGGCGCCGCCATGGTGATGGCGGCTTTATACGCCCACGGCGAGAGCGAGATCGAGGATATTGGGCATATCAAACGGGGATACGAAGATATTGTACAGAAGCTGCGCAGCCTGAATGCGGATATCCGCTGTGTCCATGTGCCGGAAACGGTGATGCGGGAAGCGCTTTAGAACATAACGCGGGGCTGTTTCGGAGCGTATCCAGAACAGTCTCGTTTTTTTATTCATAAAACAGGAGGAGAGACCGCATGCCAAGTTTTACGGCGCTGTACAGCGGTTCTTCCGGCAACGCCAGCGTAGTGCAGGACGGCGGCCGGGCGATTTTGATCGATATTGGGAAAAACTGCAAGCAGACCTGCCTTGCACTGGAGGAGGCGGGAATACGGCCGTCGGAGCTTTCGGGCGTGTTCATCACCCATGAACACAGCGACCATGTGAGCGGCCTGCGGGTGTTTTTAAAAAAATACCCTATCCCTGTATATGGAGGGGCGGCCACGCTGGATTATCTGGCCGACAACGGCATGGTGCCGCCGGGGGCCGCAATGGAGGCGATAGACGGCCGGTGCGCGGACGTGGGCGGCTTTGGGGTGACGGCTTTTCCGACAAGCCATGATTCAGTGGGGTGCTGCGGCTTTCGGGTGGAGACGGAGAAAGGGCATGTGCTGAGCCTTGCCACCGACCTTGGAACCGTGGACGACGGCGTTTACGGCAACCTTGCGGGGGCGGACCTGGTGGCCCTTGAGGCCAATTATGACAAAGCTATGCTGATGCTGGGCAGCTACCCCTATTACTTAAAAAGAAGGATCGCCTCGGAACGGGGACATCTTTGCAACGACGATACCGCGGGTGTGGTTTCACGGCTGGCCCGGGGCGGATGCCGCAAATTTGCGCTGTGCCATTTGAGCCAGGAGAACAACACCCCGATGCAGGCGCTGACGGCGGTGCGCCAGCAGCTTTGGGCGGACGGCTGGTGCGGGCAGGAGGAAGAGGGGCTTGGCGGCCTGGAACTGGTGGCCTGCCGCCGCCATAGCCTGACAGGGACGCTGGAATTTTGAGGAGGCGTATGACATGCTGGGGATCACGCTGATCTGCGTGGGGAAATTGAACGCCCCGTATTACAGCGCGGGCTGCGCCGAATATCAAAAACGCATCGGGGGTTATGCCGCGCTGCGGGTGATAGAGCTGCCGGAGGAACCGGTGAGCGAAAAAAACGCCTCGCCCAGTGTGATACAAAAAGCCCTGGAGAAAGAGGGCCGTGAGATTTTGGCAAAGGTGCCGAAAGGGAGCCTGCTCATCCCGCTGTGCGTGGAGGGGCGCCAGCGCCCCAGCGAGGGGCTGGCGGAGCTGCTGGCCTCGGCGGCGCTGGCAGGCAAAAGCCATTTTACTTTTGTGATCGGCTCTTCACATGGGCTGTCGGCGCAGGTAAAGGCGGCGGCGGACGAAAAACTGTCTCTTTCAAAAATGACGTTTCCGCATCAGTTGGCGCGTCTGATGCTGCTGGAGCAGATCTATCGGGCGCTTTCCATCAACGCGGGAAGCAGGTATCACAAATAAAGAAACGGGGAATGCGGCATGATTTTTTGCTGCCCGCTGTGCAAAAAAGAATTAAAAGAGACGGGCAACACGCTGCGGTGTAAAAACGGCCACGCCTTTGACCGGGCGAAAGAGGGGTACATAAACCTGCTTTTGGTACAGCATAAGCATGCCAGGGCCCCCGGCGACAGCGCTGAGATGCTGGCCAGCCGCCGCCGTTTTTTAGAGAGCGGCGCCTACCGCCTGTTCAGCGACGGCATCAACGAATTGGCCCGTGAGGCTTTGCATAACGTGAAAGAACCGGTGGTTTTGGACGCGGGCTGCGGTGAGGGTTATTACGGCGCCCGTTTGGCCGGGGCACTGCGGGCGGACGGCCTGCGCCCGCAGGCGGCGGGCTTTGACATATCAAAAGCGGCGGCGAAATCAGCCGCCAAGAGAGGCGGGGCGGAGATTGCCGTTGCCAGCTGCTTTCAGGTACCGGTGGCGGACGGCAGGGCGGATCTTCAGCTGAGCGTGTTCGCCCCTATCGTACCCGGCGAGCTGCGCCGGGTGATGAAGCCGGGCGGGCGGCTGGTGTTGGCGGTACCCGGGCCGGAGCATCTGTGGGGGATGAAAGAGATCTTGTATGAGAAGCCATATAAAAATGAGCGGCAGGAGACGGCCTACCCCGGCTTTGCGTTTGAAAAAAGAATCGTGCTGTCAGATGTGCTGCGGGTGAAGGGCGGCGCGGTGCGTGATCTGTTTGCCATGACCCCCTATTATTGGAAGACGCCGCGCGCGGGGCGCGAAAAGCTGGAGGGATGCGCGGAGCTGGAAACCAGCATAGCGTTTGACCTGCTGTGTTATAAAGCCGTAGAATAAGAGGTGCGGGGCTTGAAACTGTTATGGAAATATTTTGACGGTTATAAAAAAGAGCTGGTGCTGGGGCCGCTGTGTAAATTGGCCGAGGCGGTGCTGGAGCTGTTCATCCCGCTGCTGATGGCGCAGATCGTGGATGTGGGCATCCCCGCCGGGGACGGCGGATATGTGCTGAAAATGGGCGGATTTATGCTGCTGTTCGGCGCGGTGGGGCTTTGCTGCGCGCTGGTGTGCCAATATTACGCGGCGCTGGCGGGGCATGGCTTTGGGCAGGGGCTGCGCAACGGCCTGTTC
Organism: Oscillospiraceae bacterium; assembly: GCA_030538855.1. Taxonomy (GTDB): domain Bacteria; phylum Bacillota; class Clostridia; order Oscillospirales; family Ruminococcaceae; genus JAUNTE01. The sequence continues at coordinate 6,610 of JAUNTE010000056.1, read as the reverse complement.
AAAAAGATCATGACGTTTTCAGGCGCTGAGACCGAGGCGTTTGGGGCCGATTCTCTGATCACACGGCTGACCGGCGACGTGACCCAGCTGCAAAACGGGGTGAATATGTTCATCCGGCTGGCGGTGCGCGCGCCTTTTTTGACGGTGGGGTCGCTGATCATGGCGTTTGTCATCAGCCCCCCGGTGGGGTGCCTGTTTTTGGCGGCGCTGCTGGTCATCGCACTGATTTTATTTTTTATCATGCGGCGCAGTGTCCCCCATTATCTGGAGCTGCAGAAGCGGCAGGACGTGCTGACGCGGCTGACGGGTGAAAATTTGGAGGGCGCGCGGGTCATCCGTGCTTTTTGCCGCCAGCAGGAACAGGCCGAGGCCTTTGACGAGGCGGGCGGCGCGGCGGCGGATACCGCCGTGCGGATAGGCCGGCTGGCGGGCTTGCTGAACCCGCTGACCTATGCGGTGGCAAATTTGGCCATCATCGGTATTGTATGGATGGGCGCGGGCTATGCCGACAGCGGCGTGCTGGAAAACGGGCAGATCATCGCCCTTGTGAGCTATATGACGCAGACGCTGCTGGTGCTGATCGTATTTGCGAATTTGGTGACGCTTTTTACCAAAGCCTTTGCCTCGGCAAAACGCATCGTGCAGGTGCTGGAGACTGAACCCGCAGTGAGAGAAGGCACAGGCGGAGAGAACGGGGAAAAGGACGCGGCGCGGCTTCGGTTTGAAAAAGTGGATTTTTCTTACCCCGGCGGGGGCGGGGCGGCGCTGCGGGATATCAGCTTTGCGGCGGCCCCGGGCCAGACGATAGGGGTGATTGGCGGCACCGGCGCGGGAAAGAGCACGCTGGGGCGGCTGATCTGCCGTTTTTATGACGTGACGGCGGGACGCGTACTGGTGGATGGAACGGACGTGCGCGCCATGCCGCTGGAGGCGCTGCGCGGAAAAATCGGCTATGTGCCGCAGGGGGCGTCGCTGTTTCGCGCCAGCGTGCGTGAAAATATCCGTTTTGGTAAAGACGACGCCACGGAGGAAGAGATATGGGCGGCGCTGCGCACCGCGCAGGCGGCCGAGATCGTGGAGAAATGGGAGGACGGCCTGGATACCCAGGTGGCGGAAGGCGGTAAAAACCTTTCAGGCGGACAGCGGCAGCGGTTTACCATAGCAAGGGCGCTGGTGAGAAAGCCCGCGCTGCTGATTTTAGACGACGCCGCAAGCGCCCTGGATTATGCCACCGACGCCGCGCTGCGCCGCGCGCTGCGCAGTGACCTTGCGGGGACGACGGTGCTGATGATTTCTCAAAGGGCCGCCACCATAAAAAACGCAGACCTTATTTTGGTGCTGGACGACGGAGAGCTTGCGGCGGCCGGGACCCACGAGGAGCTTTTACAGGCCAGCCCTTTGTACCGGGAGATCTGTGTTTCACAGAAGCTGGTGGAAGAGGAGGGAGCGCTGTGAAAAAGAAGACGGCGGCCCGTATCCTGGCCTATATCGCGCCGCATAAAAAGTATCTGGCGCTCTCGTTTATCAGCGCGGTGGCCCAAGTGGTTTTTACCCTGCTGGGGCCGGTGTTTATCGGCTGGGCAATCGACTGTATCCTGGGCCCGGGGCAGGTGGATCACGCCGCGATCTTAAAATATCTGGCCGGGGCGGGGGCGGCTTTGCTGCTGGCGGGTGTGTTTCAATGGATGATGAACGTCAACACCCAAAAGGTGGCCAGCTATGCCGCGCGGGATTTTCGCTTCGACGCGTTTCACAAACTGAATAAGGCCCCGCTTTCTTATATCGACAGCCATCATCACGGGGATATCATCGCCCGGTTCGTCACCGACGCCGATTTGGTTTCAGACGGCCTGCAGCAGGGGCTGACGCAGTTTTTGCCGGGGATCGTCACCATTGCGGGCACGCTGATCATCATGTTTGTGCTGAACCCGCTGATTGCGCTGGCCGTGGTGCTGATCACACCGCTCTCGGTGTTTTTTGCGGCGTTTATCGCAAAAAAAAGCCGCAGTTCGTTTATCAAACAGGCGACGGCGCAGGGCGATATGACGGCTTATATCAATGAAATGGTGGCGAACCAGACATTGGTGCGCGTTTTTGGCAATGAAGAAAAATGCCAAAAAGAGTTTGAAGCCATCACCAGACGCTATTTTCAAAGCGGGCTGAAGGCGCAGTTCTATTCTTCCATATCCAACCCGGGCACCCGGTTTGTCAATGGGATCGTATATGCGGCGGTGTGCGTGGTGGGGGCTTTCAGCGTGATAGGCGGCGGTTTGACGGTGGGCCAGCTCTCCTGCTTTCTCACCTACGCCAATCAATATACCAAGCCCTTTAATGAGATCTCGGGCGTGGTGACCCAGCTACAGACGGGCCTGACCAGCGCCCAACGCATTTTTGAGGTGATAGACCTGCAGCCGGAAGAGCCGGAGGGCCCCGGCGCGCTTGCGCCCGAGACTGCCGAGGGCGCTGTGGAGGCGCGGGACGTATCCTTCCGCTATCAGGCGGAGCGGCCGCTCATCGAGCATTTTAACCTGAGGACGCGGCCGGGGCAGAAGATCGCCATTGTAGGGCCCACCGGATGCGGCAAAACCACCCTCATCAACCTTTTGATGCGTTTTTATGAGGTGGACGGCGGAGAGATTACGGTGGACGGCGTCCCGTCAAAGGCCATGAAAAGGGACGCCCTGCGAAGGCTGTATGGGATGGTATTGCAGGAGACCTGGCTGCAGCAGGCCACCGTGCGGGAAAATATCGCCTATGCCCGGCCCGGCGCTTCATCTGAAGAGGTGGAGGCCGCGGCTAAGGCGGCCTATGCGCACAGCTTCATAAAAAGGCTGCCAAAGGGGTACGATACCCTTATCACCACGGGCGGGGGAAACCTTTCAGCCGGACAAAAACAGCTGTTGTGTATCGCCCGTATCATGCTGGCAAAACCCGATATGCTGATTTTGGACGAAGCCACCAGCAACATCGATACCCGAACGGAACTGCTGATCCAGGCGGCGTTTGAAAAGCTGATGAAGGGACGCACCAGTTTTGTGGTGGCGCACCGGCTTTCGACGATCCAATCGGCGGACGTGATTTTGGTAATGCGGGACGGCTGCATTATAGAGCAGGGCAGCCACAGCGAGCTTTTGCGCCGGGGCGGCTTTTATCGTGATCTGTATGAGAGCCAGTTTGCGGTGCAGTGAGGCGCCGCCTGAAAAGAAACGGGGGCAAAGAGATGAAAAAGCTTTTGATTTTGGGCGCGGGCGGGTTTGGACATGTGATAGAGGAGACGGCGCGGCTGCTGGGCTATGAAGATATTGCGTTTTTGGACGACGCCGCGCAGGGAGAAAAAGTATTGGGGAAGCTGGCCTCTTTTGAACAGCAGACACGCTATGAGGCGGCCTACCCCGCCTTTGGCAATAACCGCCTGCGCCTGTTTTGGCTTGAGCAGCTGCGCAGGGCGGGGTTTGAGACCCCCACGCTGATACATCCGGCCGCTTTTGTCAGCCCCTCGGCACGGCTGGAAGAGGGCTGCGCGGTATTGCCTAAAGCGGTGATACAGGCCGGCGCCGTGGCGGGAAAAGCCGTGCTGTTCAACTGCGGCTCTTTGACCGACCACGACGCCGTTATCGGCGAGGGGGCCCATTTGTGCCTGGGCAGCATTGTAAAAGCGGGCTGTGGGGTGCCCCCCTGTGCAAAGGTGGAAGCGGGCGTTGTGATAGACCGCGAGCACCCCGCCCGGTAAAAGGACGAAAAAGAGAAGATTTTGTAAAATCAGCGCCGCCGCGCCTTGCCGCGCCGGTGGGAATATGCTACACTGAAAACAGAAAGGGGCGCGGACGTATGAAGGATAATACGGCGGGCCGTATGGCCGCAAGCAGCACTACGCAGATCATTTTGACTGAGGCGATCGAAAAGGATATGGCTTTTCGCGTTACCCGCGGCAGGCTGAAAATATTTTTGTGGCTGTGGGAGATCGCCATCCTGCTGAGTGAAGGCCTTGGCTTTGCCGCCGTTATGACAGCGGGGGCGGAGGACTGGACCTCGGTGCTGTTAAAAAATATTTGTATGGTGCTTTTTTACGGCTTTTTTGCGCTGATGATGTACGGCGGCGCCCGGTTTATCGCCGTGCTGCCCGCGCTGGGCGTCTTTTTGAACCTGCGCGATCTATATGTGGACGCAGGGGGCTTTTTATCGGCGCCGGCGCTGAGCCAGTTCGCCTATCTGCTGCTGGCGCTTGCGACGGTGATGCAGGTTGGGGTGGTGTGCTATACGCTTTTTTCTCCTGCCATGCGCCACTATGAAGAGACCATGAAAAGCCTGAGCAAAAAACGCGCGGAGGAGAGCAAAAGAAAAAACAAGTGAAGGGCGGTATCTGAAGAAAAGGGTTCGGATACCGTTTTCTTGTATATACGGCGTGGGCTGATGACAGCGATGGACAAAAAGGCGGTAAGGGGCAAGCGGCGGATACCGGCGTTTATAGAAATTTGAGCGGCGTTTCAGGGAGGAAAAGATGTTTGCGAAGATTCAAAGTTTGGGCGTTTTTGCACTGAATGGTTTTTTGGTGACGGTAGAGGCGGACACGTCGGGCGGGCTGCCGCGCTTTGACATTGTGGGGCTGCCGGACAACGCGGTAAAAGAGGCGGGAGACCGGGTGCGCAGCGCCTTGAAAAACAGCGGCTTTACCTACCCGGTGAGCAGGATCACGGTGAATTTGGCCCCGGCGGACACCCGTAAAACCGGCCCTGTATACGACCTGCCCATTTTGCTGGCCCTGTTGGCGACCACCGGCCAGATACCGGCGCAGCCCGCGGGCCGCGCTTATCTTGGAGAACTGAGCCTGGACGGAGAGATACGCCCCGTGGCCGGGGCGCTGGCCATGGCAATCGCGGCCAGAAAAAATGGGATAAAAGAGCTTTTTTGCCCTGCCGCCAACGCCGCAGAGGCGGCCGTGGTGGAGGGATTGTCCGTTTACCCTTGCCGCAGCGCCGCGCAGGTGGCCGCACACCTGAGAGGAGAACGCGAGATCGGCGTGTATCTGCCGGAAGAAAAGGACGAGGAGTTTGACGCTTACCCTGACTTTTCAGACGTGAGGGGCCAGTATGAGGCGCGGCGGGCGTTGGAGATCGCCGCGGCGGGGGGACATAACGTTTTGATGATCGGCCCGCCGGGGACGGGTAAGAGTATGCTGGCAAAGCGGATGCCGGGGATATTGCCCCCGATGACAAGAGCGGAAGCCATCGAGACCACCAGCGTGTATTCAGTAGCGGGCAAGCTGCCTGCGGGCAGCGGGCTGATGCGGAAAAGGCCGTTTCGTTCGCCCCATCACTCTGTCAGTACGGCGGGGCTGGCGGGCGGGGGCTCGGTGCCGCATCCGGGAGAGATCAGCCTGGCGCATAACGGCGTATTATTTTTGGACGAGCTGCCCGAGTTCCGGCGGGACGCGCTGGAGGTGCTGCGCCAGCCGCTGGAGGACGGCGTGATCACCCTGAGCCGGGCGCAGGCCAGCGCCGCTTATCCCTGCCGGGTGATGCTGGTGGCGGCGATGAACCCCTGCCCCTGCGGCTATTTTGGACACCCGGTGAAGCGCTGCTCCTGCACGCCGTCGGTGATGGAACGCTATCTGCAGCGTGTGAGCGGCCCGCTGCTGGACCGTATCGACCTGCATGTAGAGGTGCAGCCGGTGGAATATGAGGCCCTGAGCGCCAGTGAAGAAGGAGAGCCGACAGCCGAGATATTAAAACGGGTTGCAAAGGCCAGAGAGATACAGCAGGCACGCTATGCGGGCACGCAGGCGGCCTGCAACGCACAGCTGAGCGGCGCGCAGCTGAGAGAGGCCTGCGTTTGCACGCCGCAGGCGCAGACGCTGCTGAAAGGCGCGTTTGAACGGCTTGGCCTCTCGGCGAGAGGTTACGACAGGGTGCTGAAGGTGAGCCGTACCATCGCGGATTTGGAGGGCAGCGAGGTGATCGGCGGCGAACATATTGCCGAGGCCCTGCAATACCGCAATTTAGACCGTAAATATTGGAACGGCTGAGGACGGCACCAGACGGAAACTTTACCGCCCCTGCGGGCGGCGGCAGGATATGTGCGGAAAAGGTGGACGGGCGCGGCTTTCAAAAAAAGGCAAAGACGTGGGCTTTTGCGGCGTATCTGCCCCCCTTGGCAGGGGCTTTTACGGCCTTAAACGGTAAACTTTGTTTTTATAGATCACCGAGAAAAAATTGCCCTTTGCACCGGGAGATATTACACAGGCAGCGTAAATATCTCCCGGCGCAGAGGGCTGTTTCATAGAGGAGAAACACCCGCCGGCGCATAGAGAACACACCCCTTGTCCGCTTGGGGCAGAGATGAAGTTTTAAAATAATAAGAGCATGAACCATAAACGGAGGGATACCGATGAAAAAAGCATACTGGAAAATCAGCGTTTTTGTTTTGGGGGCGCTGCTTTTAGGGGCGGTGTTATTTGCAGTATCCTTTTTGTTTTATGGTGAAGACAAGGGGAAAATGTGCCGGGTCTCAGCTTTGCCGGAGACAGAGACGCAAGCTGAGACGGAAACAGGGGGTGGGACAGGACCTGAGCTGGAGCAAGAGGCAGAATCTGCACAGCTGATACAGGAACCTT
>JAUNTE010000357.1 GCA_030538855.1 Oscillospiraceae bacterium | reverse complement strand
GGACATCGCTGGCAGGCTGAAATATATCGCTGCAGAAGAAAATATCACCCTTACCGACGAGGCCGCGGTCCTCATCAGCCGCCTTGCGGACGGCGCAATGCGGGACGCGCTGTCTATTTTAGACACCTGTGCGGGCGTGAGCGCCAGTGTGGATGAGGCGCTGGTACGCCGTATGGCTGGCGTGACGGATGAGGGTTACCTGTTTGACGTGAGTGACGCGCTGCATGAAAAAGACGCCGCCCGGGCGCTGGGCCTGTTGTCCAGCCTGCGTGAAAGATCCATCGATATGAAACGTCTTACTGAAGAATTGATCGGCCATTACCGTAATTTTATGCTGGCGGACGTAGCGCCGCAGGACGCAGGGCTTTGCGCGCTGGAGGAAGAGGAGCGGGCCGCTTATTTGAAAAAAGCGCAGGAGTGTCCGGCAAAAGAATCGATCTGTCATATCCGCCGCTTTGGAGAGGCGCTGGAACGTATGGCCAAGGGCTTTGACCAGCGCATAGAGCTGGAGCTTGCCCTGATAGACCTTTGCGGTCAGGTACTGCCGGAATCTGCCGCAGTGCCCACTGCCGCCGCGGCCCCGCCGCAAGTCCGTGTGTTTTCTGCTGCGCCTTTGCAGGGGGCTGCAGCCGCGCCGCAGGCCGAAACGCCGCCTGCCGCTGCCGCGCCGGGCTTCACCGCTGGCGCTGCGGCGCAAACGCCCGCAGCGACGCAGGAGCCGCAGCAGTTTGAAAGCTGGGCGCAGGCGTTAGAAAAAATTTCAGAAAAAGATAAAGCGCTGTATAGCTTTTTGCATGATTCCAAAGCTTATTTAAAAGGAAAGCGTGTTTTGATCGACGCGGGGGATACTTTTACGGAATATATCCGCGCCAACGAGTATTCAAAAGAGCTGATCAAAGACGCGCTTTTACAGGTGACCGGCGTACGGTATGGGATAGGCCCTTATGTGAAACAAAGCGGCCCTGCCGAAAAAACAGCGCTTGACCAACTGCGTGAGATGGGCGTGGAGGTAGTAGAAAAAGAAAAGGCTGTCTGCACGTCTTGAAAATTGGCAATAAAAAATAGCATCTATTGCGCTGCCGCTGTTTTTATATCATTCGCCCGGTTGTCGTAATAGCTGCGAGGGCGAGGCCATTGAGACCCAATGCTTTTTGCTATAGACAAAAAAACGCCGCAGGAGGTTACAGGGGTTATTTTTTGTTGCCGCGCAATAAAAAATACCATGGACGTGGGCGGCTGAAAAGATAAAGGAGAGAAAATTTATGAAAGCGAGACTACCACAGGGCTTTGGGCCCCAAAATGCAGGCCAGCTGATGAAGCAGTATCAGAAAATGCAGGAGGACATGCAGAATATGACCGCCGAGCTGGAGGCGCGCGAGCATGTTGTGACAGCGGGCGGGGGCCAGATAGAGCTGACCATGAACGGACAATACAACGTTGTTTCTGTGAAGATCAACCCCGACGTGGTGGACCCGGAAGATGTGGAACTGCTGGAGGATCTGGTAGCGGCGGCGGTGAATGAAGGCGTGCGTACGGTAAAAGAGACCAGCGAAGCGGAGATGGCCAAGCTTACGGGCGGGCTCAATCTGCCGGCCGGTTTGCTGTAAGGGGGCCGTAGGTTATGGCCTATGTCCCAGCGCCGCTTGAAAGGCTGATCGACCAATTCGCCAAATTGCCCGGCATCGGCCGCAAAAGCGCCGCCCGTCTTGCGTATCAGGTGCTGTCTATGTCCGCTGAAGATGCGGAACATTTTGCAACAGCCATTCAGGAAGCGCACACCAAAATACACAGGTGTAAAGTTTGCCAAAACTTTACGGATACCGAGACCTGCTCGATATGCGGGGCGTCCGGCCGTGATAAAAGCTTGATCTGCGTAGTGGAATCACCCAAAGATGTGCCAGCCTTTGAAAAAACCAGAGAATATAAGGGCATGTATCATGTGCTGCATGGGCTTATCAGCCCAATGGACGGCGTCGGGGCCGAACAGCTTTGCATCAAAGAACTGTTGCAGCGGCTTTCAGACGGCAGCGTGAAAGAGGTGATCATGGCGACCAACCCTACCGTAGAGGGCGAGGCGACTGCCATGTATTTGGCAAAGCTGATAAAGCCGCTGGGCATCAAAACTACCCGGCTGGCCTACGGTTTACCGGTGGGCGGAAATTTGGAATACGCCGACGAGGTGACCCTGTATAAAGCGCTGGAGGGCCGTGC
>JAUNTE010000055.1 GCA_030538855.1 Oscillospiraceae bacterium | reverse complement strand
AGGTCTTTTTCAGTGACGCCGTCGCCTAAAAGCTCAGAGATGTCCATGCCGATGGCGACGCCGATCTTGATCTGATCGCGGGCGGAATAGGTCTCTTCGTCGCCGCTGCCGCCGTATTCAAAGCTGACGTTTTCACCATAGCATAAAAGCGGCGTGTTGAATTTCAGGGCCATGTGCAGCGGGAAGGTATAGATGAGGCGGTCAACATACCAGGTGGGCTTTCCGTATTTTTCAAAACATTTGCGCATCAAAACTTTTTGCGCTTTGATATTGGGTTTACAGCTGATAATGGTGCAGCCAAAGGCCTCGCTGATGTTTTTCAGGTTGTGTTTTCCCGCCTCAGTCATGGGGAAGTTGTCCTCTACGCTGAAGAGGATGGGGTTCATCCCCATCACCTCTTTCAGCACATACACCTGCCAGTGGCTGTCTTTACCGCCGCTGGCGGCCACGGCGCAGTCGTAGCCGTCGGGGCCGTTGCAGCCCCGGTATTTATCGCACAGGGCTTTGAATTCTTCAAAGCGGGCGTCCCAATCAACCTCTTTGCGGGCGTCGTAATGCAGGCAGGCCGAACAGACGCCGTTTTCGTCAAAAGTGATGCCGGGCCGGGTATCGGGCATGGTGCATCGGGTACAGTATTTCATATGCGTAACGCTCCTTTATCAAGGCGGGCAGGGCCCGCGTTTCTGGCGGATATGAAAAAGCCAAAGCGGTGAAAACGGCGCTTCAATGCGGAAGAAATAGCCGGGCCGTTTTATCCTGCCTTTGCGGCTGCCAAAAGGCTGTAAAAATGATGTGAAAAAAGAGTACAGGCCCGCAGCGGCCCGGCTTTTTATCGGGAAAGTGTTTGAAAGCCGCACTGTACAAAACAGCTTGGCCGATTTCGCACAAGCCGCGCCGAAACTTATGAAGTTCAGACAGGCCGGAAGAAGGGGCGGCTTTTTATCGGGGCTGGTTTTCATGATAGGTGAAAAGCGCTTTTTATTGGAGAAAAGCGGTATGAAAAACGCGCCTTTGGCGAAAAGCCCGCCGCACCGCAGCGCTTTTATATTATTTTAACCGGGAAAACGCCCGGTATGCCAAGACCCTGCCGTCCATTGTACCCTGAGAAGGCTTTTCTTTCAAGCTTTGGGTAAAAAAGCCGCGATCTTTTGCTCCATTTCGCGGGCCTGTGCCTTGCTGACGTAAGCTTTATCGATATAGCCGTAGATACGCCCGGCAAAATTGGCAAAAGGGGGACAGACCCGTTTGAGTTTTTGCGGGTGAAAACGCACCGCGTGCATCATATGCACCCCGATCAGGGCAAAAAATTTCAGCCAGTTGAAGTGAGGGCGGTATCCCTCGCTGAAGGGATGATCGCGCGGGGGATCTTTCAGCACTTCTTCCAGCAGGTCGGCCATCCTGAGATACGCCGGGCGCTGGGTTTGGTCAAAATAACCCTCGATGTCCTCTTTTGGCAGGGGAAAGGGCGGCGGGACGGGCGCGTCCATAGCAGCGGCAAAACTCTCATAATCTGAGAGAAAATGCCCGTTTTTATAGATGACCGGGTCAAACTCATGCTCGATGGGCTGGGGACGCAGAACGGCGCAGCTTTTTTGCGCGAAATACACCTCTGCGACAGCGGTGCTCATCCAGATGCCGATGGCGTCGGCGGCCACGATCCACTGTTTGACGCTGTCGGCGAAAATCACATGAAAATGGGGGTGCTTTTCGGCCAGTTCCAGCAGGGCCGGGCTGTTCCATTCAGAGGGGTGGCGGCGGTATACCAGCTCAACGTCGTTATGAGAGGAGAGATACCGGTCGAACCACTCCAGCGTCGTTTTCATGCTCTCGCGGTTGGTACGGGCAAAGGCGGTAAAATCTTCCCCCGCCATTTTTGACAGCTCGGCCACCTCGCGCTCGTCCATGCTGGCGTAGCCAAAGCTGCTGATATAAAGCAGCAGCCGTTTGGCGGGGTCAAGGCCGTGTTTTTCACACAGAGCTTTTTTATCGAGATAATAGCCCTGAAACTGGGGCAGCAAAAAATCCATCATCACCGCGCCGGTGACGGGACAGTTTTTGGGAGGCACCCCATGGGCGATGAGCCTTTTTTGGGTGGTTTTTCCCCAACAGGTCTGCACACATTTTTTGGCGTTGCCGTCAAAATTGAACCACGTCCCCTCCTCCTGCGTATCTGAGAGCATCTGCTCCCAATGGAGGTTCACCACCTTGTCGCAGCGGCCGATATTGTTATAGACATGGCTGTTGATGCCCTCGTTGTCATACATGCAGCTGGCCACCAGCACTTTGGGCTTTTTCCAGGTGAAGTATTTCAGCTTTTTGCGGTCAAGCAGCTGGCGGATGTCGGCGGTATAGCCCCGGCGCTGCAGTTCAAGCTTGAGCAGCAGCAGAGACTCATATTCGCGTACGGTATGTTCATAAAGCAGTAAAAAATCAAGCGGCAAAATCAAGGCTCCTCTCCGAACAGCAGGCGGGTATAAAGGGGCAGGCCCCGCTGCGTGTCGATATGAAATCCGTCAAAAAACAGGTCTTCAGAAAAATTGGGCGGGTTTGTCCATTCAAAATCCCGCACCTCGGCCCCGGTGGCGGCCAGCCGCTGCAATACGGGCAGCATGGCCTGATCGATGCCCAAAGGCTCGCACACCAGCCGCCGCATGGGCTCGGCCATGGGGGGCAGCACAAAGACAAGGCGGATGTTTTTCTCCTGACAGTAGTCCGCGACCTCCTCCAGCCGTACAAGCTGCGTTTCATTCACTTCATAACAGGACGAGGAGGCCCGGGCGGGGCTGGTGAGAAAATCATAAAGCTGAAACAGCTCGTCGTCGGTCAGGTCACGGGTGAGCGGGACGGGCAGGCCGTCCGCGTCCTCTGAGAGGTTGGGATACACATTGTGCAGGTATTGAAGCAGCTGGCGGCGATAGGGAAAAGTCCGCCCGTCGGCCGCGGTGTAATCGGCCCCGGTATAAACGGCGGTCTCGTTCTCAGGGCCGAGGTACTGGCCCTCCAGCGTCATTTTCAAGCGGTTCAGCGCCTCAAGATGATAGTTGAAATTGCATAAGAAGGCCAGCGGGTTTTCGGTGACGATCTCAATATTGCCGATACGGTCACGGTCGTATTTTTTGTTCAGGATATAAAAGCTTACTTCAAGATAGACGGTGTCGATCTCGGGGTTTCGGTCTATCGCGTGCCAAAACAGGTCAATGACCTCTTTTTGGCCGGCCCCGCCAAAGGCGAGGGTGGAAAATTTGCGGCCGGTGACCTCTTCAACGAGGGAAAGGTCAAAATGCGCCATGCGGCTGTCGCCCAGGATGAGTGCGTTCTGCGGTTCGGCGTCAAAGGCGCGGACGCGGTAGATGAGCTGATCCTGCGCGGTGTAATTGTTGGTTTGCAGGCCGAAATAATTATACGGCTCAAAGGCGATGAACACCCCGAAATACAGCAGTACAGGAAGAAGAAACAGGCCGAGCTTGCCTAAAAGTTTTTTCAAATCAGCTGTTCCTCCTTCAGTATTTGTAAAGCGGGCGGCGCGGCCTTAAAAGCCGGCGTAAGCGGTGGAAGCGCCCCCGCCGTAATAGCCGTTGTTCATTAAAAACGCGGCGAATACCAGCGCCAGCAGAGCGTAATAGCACACCCAGCGCACGGCGGGCTTTAATTTTGAAAAGCCCTGCGACAGATCACCGTTGCCGAGCTTAAAGCAGCGGTACCAATCCATAAAGATCACGACGGCGGCGCACAGCAGGCAGAAGGCGAGATAGGCATAGGTGAGCAGTGGGGTACTGTTGAAGCCCTTGCCCACCGCGTCCAGCGTGTTTTGCAGAAAAGCGCCGATGTTCCAGCCAAAGAACTGGCCCGTCATGATATGCAGCGCGTCGTCCAGCGTTGCGGCGCGGAAAAAAATAAAGCAGAACGAGACCAGCCAATAAGTGCCCGCCGTTTTTAAGATACGCTTCCAGCGCGGTTCATTAAGCGGGGGCTTTTTATAAAATTGGTGCAGAAAGGCCTCGGCCAGCTGAAATACCGCAAACAGCGCCCCCCAGACAAGAAAGGTGGGCCCGGCGCCGTGCCACAGGCCGCTGAGGAGAAAGGTGACCGCCAGATTGACATAGTGGCGCAGATGGCTGCACCGGCTGCCGCCAAGCGGAAAATAGACGTAATCGCGCAGCCAGGACGAGAGGCTGACATGCCACCGCCGCCAAAATTCCTGTACCGAACGGGAAAAAAACGGCGTGTCAAAGTTTTGAATAAGGTCGATGCCGAACAGCCTGGCGCTGCCCAGGGCAATATCGCTGTAGCCTGAAAAATCGCAGTACAGCCAGAACATATAGCACAGCGGCATGAAAAACAGCGTCATGCCGTTTTGCTTTTCAACACCGGCGTACACCACGTTCAGATACATGGCCAGCATATCGGCCACCGCGATTTTTTTGAAAAAGCCCAGCAGCATCAGCCGCAGGGCGCTGACGGTGCGGGCGGCGTCAAAACGGTAGCGGCCGTTGAGCTGGGGCAAAAGAGAACCGGCCCGGCCGATGGGCCCGGCGGTGATCTGCGGAAAAAAGCTGACGAACAGGGCATAGGTGATGAGATCATGTTCAGCCGGTACTTTTTTATGGTAGACGTCGGCCAGATAGCCCACCGTTTGAAAGGTGTAGTAGCTGATGCCAAGCGGGGCGATCAGCGAGACGACGCCCGCCGCGTCTGCGGCGGTATATAAAAAGCCGGTTTTTTGCCCCCACAGGGCGAAAAAATTTGTGAACAGGCCGGCGTATTTAAAAAAGAGCAGCGCCAGCAGCTGAAAACCGATGCCCGCCCATAAAAAGGCCAGCCGTTTTTTGCGGGGGGCCGGTTTTTCAAGCAGGCGGCCGAACAGATACGAGGCAAGAGTGCCCAGCCAGAGAAAGACGACATAGCCGGGGCTGCCGGCGCAGAGATAAAAAAACCAGCTGGCGGCCAAAAGAAAAACGTTTTTCAGCTTGTCCGGCACCAGAAAGACCACCGCGAGGCAGAGCGGCAGAAACAGCAGATAGGGGATGGTGGTAAACGCCATGGCCGCCCTTCCTTTCAAAATAAAATAATGCGGGTAAAATATCTCATAATATTATAGAGGAAAGCCAAAGCTTTGTAAAGAGAACGCGGTTTGAAAAGAAGCCCGCGCCCCGCGCAGAGGTTGAATTTTCGCGGGGATTATATTATACTTGAAAAGATAAAATCGACAAAAAGGCGCATGCCTTTTAAAAAGAAAACGGAGGAGTCTCTTATGGCGAATACCGTACTTGTTACCGGGGCCGACGGCTTTATCGGCAGCCATCTCACCGAGGCGCTTGTAAAGAAAGGCGAAAAGGTCAAGGCCTTTTGCTACTACAACTCATTTGGAACATGGGGGTGGCTGGACACCCTGCCGCCTGAGATCAAAAATGAGATCGAAGTGTTTATGGGCGATATCCGTGACCCGAACGGCGTGCGTACCGCCATGGAGGGGCAGGATATCGTCTATCATCTGGCGGCGCTTATCGCCATACCGTTCAGCTATCACAGCCCCGACAGCTATGTGGACACCAACATCAAGGGGACGCTGAACGTGCTGAACGCCGCGCGGCAGACGCAGCCCAAACGCCTGCTGGTGACTTCAACCAGCGAGGTTTACGGCACCGCGCAGTATGTGCCCATCGATGAAAAACATCCGTATCAGGGGCAAAGCCCGTATTCGGCCACCAAAATAGGGGCCGACCGGCTGGCCGAAAGCTTTTACCGCAGCTTTGGGCTGCCCGTCACCATTGTGCGGCCTTTCAACACCTACGGCCCGCGGCAAAGCGCCCGCGCCGTTATCCCCACCATCATCACCCAGCTTTTATCGGGCAGCGCCGAGATCAAGCTTGGCAGCCTGACCCCGACCCGTGATTTCAACTATGTGAAGGATACCGCGAACGGGTTTATCACGATCGCGGGATGCGACGCGGCCATCGGACAGGAGCTGAATATCGCCACCGGCCGCGAGATTTCCATTGGAGAGCTGGCGCAGGAGCTGATCCGTCAAATCAACCCCGCGGCCCGCATCATCTGCGACGAGACCCGCCTGCGCCCTGAAAAAAGCGAGGTCAACCGTCTTTTGGGCAGCGCCGAAAAACTGCGCGCCCTCACCGGCTGGGCCCCCCGCTATACCTTTGAAGAGGGGCTTGCCGAGACTATCGCGTGGATACGGGGAAATATGCAGGCGTATAAAACGGATATTTATAACCTGTAAATATCCGCTGGAAGCCGTGGCCTGCCCTATGCTCTCATTTTTGCCGGAAGGAACGCCGCTATGCATATACGCGAACTTCAAAAAACGAAAAAAACGCTGCTGCAGGTCATTTTATGGACATTGGGCGTGGCGGCGGTCTCGCTTTTTCTCACCTATTATTGGCGGGTGGCGTACGAGCCCTCGTTTGTAAGCGGGACGCGCCTGACGCTGTATACCTTTTTGGCGCTGGGCGCTTTTTGCCTTTTGACGTTTGGGGTGTGCAGGCTGTGCAAAGAGCGCGGGACGCTGCGTACCGTCCTGCTGATTTTTTTGGCGGGGCTGGCGTTTGTTTTTGTGCTGCCCCCATTGCAGGCCCCAGACGAGACCGCGCATTTTCTGCGCAGCTACGCCATCTCTTGCGGGCATTTTGATTTTGACGCAAGCCGTGACTACACCGCCCAGCTGGGGGCGCTGTATCAGGCGTTTCCTCAGGCGTTTTACAATGACTACAGCCAGAGTATCGCGCCCCGTTTCGCGGAATATGCCGCGCTGAGCGCCGGCGGCACGGCCGCGCCGGTGGGCGAAACTTTGTATATGCTGATATGGCCTTACCTGCCGCAGGCGGCGGGCATTGCCGCCGCAAGGGTTTTAGGCCTGGGAGCTTTGGGGCAGCTGTACGCGGCGCGCATTGCCAACGTGGCCCTTTACGCGGCGCTGTGCTATCCGGCGCTGAAAAACTGTGACCGCTACCGCAGCATCCTGCAAAGCGTGATGCTGCTGCCCATAGGGCTGCAGGTGGTGGCGGGCAACTCTTACGACAGCTGGCTTTTGTGCAGCGCGTTTTTGGTATTCAGCTATTTTGCAAAAGATGAGATCACACTGCGCGACCTGCCGTTTATGCTGCTTTCTGTGCTGCCGTGCAGCTTAAAGCCGCCCCAGCTCATCATTGTCCTCATCTGGCTTTTGATACCCAAAAGCCGCTGGCATATGCAGACGAAAAAAGGCCGCAGGATCTCGCCCTGGCTGGTGGTGGCCGGTATTGCCGCCGCCGCGTTTCTGCTTTATGAAGCGGCCGCGCTTTACAGTACGCTGGCCAGCAGAAATTATTCTGAGATCGGCCGGTGGAACCCCGATGTGGACGTGGGCGGGCAGATCGCCTTTGTTTTTCAAAACCTTCTGCGTACCCTGGCGGTATTCTGGTTCACCCTTTATGAAAAATTGTTTTTTCTGCCCGGCCTTGGAGAGTTCTGTAATTTGGACGTGACTGTCCCGGCGGTGACGCTGCTCTCGCTTTTCAGCCTGTTTACAGGGATGGTGCTGGGCGTGCGAAAAAAAGACGCGGACACAAAAAACGCGGCTTTGGGGCTTGTTTTGTTTGGGGTGCTGTATGTGGGCGTTGTGCTGGCGGCGCTGTATGTTACCTGGACGCCGGTGGGCATGGTACGGGTCATCGGTTTGCAGGCGAGGTATTTTATCCCCGCGCTGCCCGCGTTTTTGGCGGCTGGGGGCTGGCTTGCGGGGCATGTGCTGGCCCTGCGCCCTGAGAGCGAGGCAAAGGTGAAAAGGGCGGCCTTCTGGCTGCCCTATACCGTGGCCGGCGTGAGTGCGCTGCTGCTGTTTCAGCACTGTTTCATCGGCCCGTTTTAAAAATGAGCGGTTTTTTGCAGGGCCGAAGATATGGGCGGGGAAAAGCGAAAACCCGGCGCAGATAAAAGCTTAGGCGGCAAAAGACGGGGCGGACGCGGAAAAAAGCCGTATGGCCGGGCCGCTGCCGCCTTTGTCAAAAAACTGTGAAAATCAAGCGCAGAGCGCTGCGCTTTTAAAAGCTTTTTACAAATTCAGCAAAAGGAGGCGTGACGCGGTGACGCTGTTGGCACTTTTGGCGGCCCTTTTATGCGTATGCGCATACAGCGGCGTTTTGGCGCTGCGCTGGCGCGTCCCGTCGGGGGCGGCGCCGCTGGCTGTATTGTGCGGCGGCATTTTATGGCTGTGCGCGGCGGGCTATGCGGGCGTTTTATGGCTTGGCGGGCTGCTGTGGTATCTGGGCGGTTTGGGGGCGCTGGGCCACTGCGCTGTTCAAATAAAAAAAACCGGGGTGAAACAGGCTTTTTCAGCGCTGTTCACGCCCGGTTTCGTGTTGTTTTTGGGGGCCGCGCTGGGGCTGTGCCTGGTTTTATGCCTGCGTGCGCCGCAGTTTACGTTTTGGGATGAATTCAGCTTTTGGGGCACGGCTTCAAAGCTGACCAAGCTGCATGACGCTTTATACCCCGCAGTAGAGAGCAGCATGGCCGGTAAGCTTGCGTATCCGCCGGCCATCCCGCTTATCAGCTATCTGTTTCAGTTTTTGGCGCCCTCTTTTCAGGATTGGGCGGCCATGGCGGCATATGACGTTATGCTGTGCGCCTGTTTTGGCGCGGTGCTGTCCGGCCTGCCGGTGAAAAAGAGAAGGACGGGCCTGTTTGCCGGTGTTTTGTGCCTGCTGCTGCCGTTTTTATTTGAGACCGCGACGCTGGCGGGCGGGCTCTCGTTTGTTTACCGTACGCTTTTGTCTGAAATTTTTTTAGGCTGTCTGTTCGGCGCGGCGCTGGCGGTGTGGTTTTCAGCAAAAGAGAAGACGGGCGGCACGGCCCTGCGCTTCGCGCTGGCCTTGACGGTGCTGTGTCTGACCAAGGACGTGGGGCTGGTGCTGACGGCGGCGGCGGCGCTGATTGCCGGGGCCGACCTGCTTTTCTTTCATCGAAAGACTTTTCATTTTTACAGGATAAAAGGCTGGGCCGCTGTGTTTGCGGCGCTGGCGGTGGTGATACTGCTGGCGGGCACGGCATATCCGGGGTGGAACGCCTATTTCGGCGCGGCCACGGCCATTGACCGTACGGCCGGCGACGGGGCCGCGGGGCTGACGATGCAGGGCGTTTTGTTCAGCGGCTTGAAAGAGCTGCTGGGCATTGGGCGCAGCGCGCAGTTCACCCAGGTCTTTATGAATATGGCGCGGGCCTGGTTTACTGAAAAAGTCTCGCTGCTGGGCAGCGGTTTTACCACGACGCTTTGCATTTTGGCGGTTTGCGCGCTCGCCTTTTTTACGCGGCCAAAGGGCAGGCGGGCCCCGGCGGCGGTGTATTTCTGCACCGGGGCCGTCGGGCTGGGCGGTATGATGCTCTATCATCTGTTCGCCTATGTCTATGTGTTCGACGCGGCGGCGGGGCTGGCGCTGATCGATTACGGGCGGTATCTGGGGCTTTATTATCTGGGGTGGATGCTGGGCGCGGTGTGTTTGCTGCTGCCCTTTAACGAAGGGCGGCGGGGGCGCGCCGCGCTGCTGGGCTGTACGGCGGGGGTGGCAGTGCTGTGCGCCCTGTGCGCCCCGCTTTCGCGCAGTTTGCTGGCGCCCGGCGTTGCGCAAAGCGACCAGAGGCAGCTGATAAACCTGCGGGCCTCAGAGGCGGCCGGGGTATGCGGCCCGGGAGATAAAATATTTGTGGTCTCACAGTTTGACGACGCGCGCCGGTGGTATCAATATGCGCATGAGCTGGAGCCGGTACGCACCCTGCCCATGCTGGGGGGGACGCTGATCGCCCCCGGCGGCGACATGGGCGACGCGCCCGACCAAAAGGAAATATCGCCTGAGGGGCTGCGCGCATGGCTTGAGGGGCAGGGGTGTACCTACCTGTTGATAGACCAGGCGGGCGAATACGATACCCAAGGCTACACGGCGCTTTTTACCGACGGCCTGCGGGCCTACCGGCAGGACGGCGTACGCCTGTACCGCGCGGTGGAGAAAGATGACGCGCTGTGGTTTGAGCCCTGTGGAAAGGCGGGTGTGCCGTGATGAAGACAGGAGAAAAACCGGCCCCGCGGCGCTGGAAGCCGTGGCTGTTGGCAGGGCTGTACGCGGCGGCGGTTTTGATTTGGCTGATATGGGGTATGGTGAACGCAGCGCTGGCCGCCGGCCTTGCCCCATGGCGACCGGAGGTGGACGATTTTGTGCTGGAAGGGATAGCGGCGCGGGAAGAGCCCTATGCCGATTATACCGCCCCGCTGGTATCTACCGACGCCGACCCGCAGATGCAGTACCCCACCCCCGTTACAGTAAACGGCGTGGCCTTTCGCCTGCGCGGGCATCTGCCCACCGGCACCCCGGCCCTTTATTACCGGGCGGCGGGTGAAACCGCTTATCATGAGCTGTACCCGCAAAGCTATGATTCGTCCACCGGAGAATATATTTTTACCTTCTCTGTACTGCGGGAGGTGGAGCTGCGGCTGGACCCGGTGACCACGGCGGGCTGTATTTTTGAGCTTTCTGACCTGTGCTTCAACGTGTCGCGCCCCTTTTGGCGGTATCTGGTACCTGATTTGGATGAGCTTGTTTTATTGGCCGTCTGCCCGCTGCTTTGCTTTGCGGCGGCGGCAGAGATCGTTTCAATGGTGAGAGCGGGCCGGGACAGAAAAAAAGATAAAAGGGAGTAAGTATGCAGTATCTGGACGTATTGCTGGCGCTGGCGGCGCTGTGCGGCCTTTGCTGGTTTTTTCATAAAGTTTGCGGTATGGCGGCGGGGCTGACGCCTTTGGCGGCGGTGAGCGCCACCATGCTGTGGTTCAGCTTTGCGGGGGTGTGCGGCGTTTTGTACCCCGCCGGTTGGCTTTATTATCTGGCGGCTTTCGGCATGGGGATTTACGCCTGTGTTTTTCGCCGCCGTGAGAAAGCGCTGCCCGGGACGGAAAAGGCCTCTCTGCTCACCCCGGGCTTTGTGTTTTTTCTGGCGGCCGGTCTCGTCTGCTTTGTCTATTTCGCCGTCCGGCAGCCCATTTTCAGCGAATGGGATGAAATGAGCTTTTGGGGTACGGCGGCAAAACTGATGAAGCTGAACGACCAGCTGTATACCACCGCCGAGATCGCGTGGGACTGGATACCCTCGCAGATGCCGGGGCTGGTGAGCTTCAGCTATTTTTTACAGTTTTTCGGCGGCGCGTTCGCCCCGTGGAAGGTTTTGCTGGCGTATAACATCGTCTTTTTTGCAATGTATGCGGCGGCGATGTCCTGTTTCCGTTTCAAACACTACAGTATCGCCGTCCCCGTAGGGGTCATCGGGCTGCTGACGCCGTATTTTATCACGGTGTACACCCGCATCGTACAGGTGAGCCATGTCTATCTCAGCAGCTACGGCGATATACCGGCGGGTATGATGTTCGGCGCCGTGCTGTGCTGGTATTACAGCTGGCGGGGTCAGCCTGCGCCAAAGGGACATGCCATGCCGCGGGGCTTTTTTGGCGTTTTGCTGGTGCTGGCCGCGTCGGCGCTGTTCAAAGACAACACCTTTATCATCCAGGTGGTGGGCGCGGGCATCATTGCGGCGGATCTTTTGTTTTTTGGCCCGGGCCGCGAAGGGCTGGCGCGTTTCAAAAAATGGGCGCTGCGCTGCGGGCTGGCGGTATGCTGCTTTGCGGCGGTGGCCGCCCCCTATATGGCGTGGAGCAG
>JAUNTE010000356.1 GCA_030538855.1 Oscillospiraceae bacterium | reverse complement strand
CCATACGTTCCGACAAAGTTTATCTTAAAATCATGGCTTCACCAGCTGAGAAACGCAACGATATTTACCGCTATGAACTTATGCAGCCGTTCGAAGAGAAATGGGCGTATTATCACATTCCTTTGAAAGCGCCGCAAAAAAATGGTTACGACATCATCATGGCAAGTGAAATGTTAGGTTTTTTACCCCCAACCCAAGTAGACGCAAGCCAGAAAGAAAATATTTTAAAACTTTCTTCAAATGAATTTTGGAGCAGTTGTCAAGCTTCTATTGAGCGGTCATTCGCTTGTTTTACTGAACAAGGGGTGGAACTGCCTGTCAAAAACTATATATTCACCATACTTTTAGCCAACCCGAAAAGCCCTTATACCATATTGAATGAAGGGTATTGCGGCGATGGCGGTATACCTGGATATATCCTTATTTGGCTCACGCCTTCCGGCTATACCATGTCAAGGGCGCCCGCCGCGCTTGCACATGAGGCAAACCACAATATCCGCTTTCAGTTTGAAAAATGGCACAACGATATCACTTTAGCTGAAATGATGGTAAACGAGGGGTTGGCTGAAAATTTTGCAACATATTTATACGGTGAAGAAAATGTTGGCCCATGGGTGAGCAAAACAGATACAGATACCCTAAACAACTATATAAAACCTATTATTCACGCGGGCCTAGGGGCGCAGGGGCTCGATCAAATTACAGCTTATCTTTACGGGGACGAAATGGCAAAAATGCAAAACTATTTTCCTGTTGGCCTGCCCTATTGCGCAGGCTATGCCTGTGCTTATCATATGGTCAAATACTATTTGAATAAAACAGGAAAAAGCATTATCGACGCAACTTTGACGCCGGCAGCTGAAATTTTAAACGAGGTGAAAGACTTTTGGCTTTGAATCTCTGGGTACTACACTTTTTTGATTTACTCTGTTTTTCTGCCGGACCTTGGTTTTTGGATATCCGCGTTTTTCCGCGTCTAAGCCGCTGCACTGTGTCAATCCGTTTTGCCGATACCCATGAAAAAGGCGTTCGGGCTAATCAACAACAGCCGCTGCTATCCCCCCGCTTTATCCTCTCCGCCGTTCATAAAACCCCTCTCTTACGTATTTTAAGCGCGGGGCTCTTAGCTATGCGCCATGGTGTATCCCATTTCAGGCATTTCATGCTGAACGTCCTTTCTCCCCGCTTTTCTACTGTGTCCTGCAAACTGTCCCTGTTTTTTTCTGTTCTCAAAAGCCAAACTCCACATCCCACAGCCGAATTGAAACTTGTTCTTAATGGACGCACACATACAGCGCGACCTGCGGCTATCCGGCAGCGGAGACTTGATAAAGGCAATGTTTTTTGCTCATTTGCTCAATAGTGAGCAAATCTCTGTATATAAAAAGGTTCCCGCATCTTTCGATGCGGGAACCTTCGCCATTTTTTGAAAACTTCTTTGTTTTTAAAGCCAGCTTTGCCTAAATTGTATTTTATAAAAGGCGCAACTTAGTACATGCCGCCCATACCACCGGCTGCTGCAGCCGCGGCCGCAGAGGCCGCCGGGTCTTCGGGTTCATCGGCAACAAGGCTTTCTGTCGTAAGCACCATAGCGGCAACCGAGGCGGCGTTTTCCAGCGCGCAACGGGTCACTTTGGCCGGGTCGACAATGCCCGCTTCGATCATGTCCTCATAAACTTCAGTTTTAGCATTGAAGCCGTAATTGGTCTTGCCGGAAGTCACGATCTTATCCACAATGACGCTGCCGTCAAGCCCCGCATTCGCCGCGATCTGACGCAGCGGAGACTCCAGCGCCTTCAGCACGATCTTGGCGCCGGTCTTCTCGTCGCCCTCCAGCTCTTCGCACAGGCTCTTAACCGCGGGCACCGCATTCAGGGGGGCAGTGCCGCCTCCGGCGACAATTCCCTCTTCCACTGCCGCACGGGTAGCCGACAGAGCGTCTTCAATACGCAGCTTTTTGTCCTTCATTTCCACTTCTGTGGCCGCGCCTACCCGGATGACCGCTACGCCGCCGGCCAGTTTGGCCAGACGCTCCTGCAACTTTTCTTTGTCAAAATCAGAAGTAGTGGTGCCGATCTGCGTACGGATCTGCGCAACGCGGTCGCTGATCACTTTTTTGTCACCAGCGCCGTCCACAATGACGGTATTTTCTTTGTCTACCTTTACCTGACGGGCGCGGCCCAGCATATCCATGGTGGCGTCCTTCAGCTCATAGCCC
>JAUNTE010000355.1 GCA_030538855.1 Oscillospiraceae bacterium | reverse complement strand
TTGGATTTTGAGACTATGCGCCGTACCATCGAGGCGGGAGATGAAGAAGAGTTTCATCGTCAAATGCACACGCTGAAAGGCGTGGCGGGGAACCTGGGCGTGATGAAAACTTATGCCTCTGCCGAAGAGCTTTTGGTAGAACTGCGCGCGCACAAGCTGGAAAATGTCGATTTATTAAAAAAACACTTGGCAAAGATCGAGCAGGAGTGTAAAATGGTCTGTGACGTACTGGAAGAATACCAGGCGGGAAAGGACTAGACTGGTATGCCTAGAAATATCTTATTGATTGTCGACGACTCAGAGTTGGACCGTGCGATACTGCGTGAAATATTCCGCAGGGAATTTACGGTAGCCGATGTAGAAAATGGTGTATCGGCGATTTCTTATGTGTTTCAGCACAAAAGCGAGATTGCGGCAATTATTTTGGATATTTGTATGCCAGTGGTCAATGGTTTTCATGTGCTTGAGAATATCCGCTCTATCAAAGGTACAGAGCAGATCCCCATTATTTTAGTAACGGCAGAAGCTGTTGAAGATAATGTGCTGCGTGGGCTGGAGAGCGGCGCGGTGGATTTTTTAGTAAAGCCTGTTGACCCGGCCAATACGCTTGACCGGGTAAAAAATATTGTGAAAAACAGCCGGAAGGCCGAAGCTGAGCAGGAGGGACAACCTTCAAAAAGTTTGTCGATGGCGGATCTGCGCAGTGCCTGCGAGGACGGGGAAAAGCGCATGGAGCGTTTTTTCAAACTGCGTGAATGTGAGCCGCCGGACCATGTGGAACGCATTCGGGAGCTGACGGGGATTTTGGCGGCCCGCTTTTTAGAGATCGATCCGACCTGCGGTTATGACCGCGAAACCGCACAGATGATTGGGCTTGCGGCGGCTTTTCATGACGTGGGAAAGCTGGGTATCCCGGATGAGGTGCTGGAAAATGAAAAACTTGAACAAAGTACGAAAAAAGAATGGTATCAACAGCATACGCTTTTAGGCGGCGTTTTGTTTCAGCCATTTTTTAAAGATCAGGAATGGACGCCTTTTTTGGAAATATGCCGTGACTGCGCCTTGTATCATCACGAAAAATATAACGGCAGCGGGTATCCGGCCCATCTGAAGGGCGACCAGATACCGGTGGCGGCCCAGCTGGTGCGTACAGCGCTGGAATACGACCGTTTTGCGAGAAAATATTATCAGGAAAAAGATATTTGTTCTAAAGTGCTGCAGGCCCTTACCATGCAAAAGGGAAATGCACTTTCTCCGAATATGGTGGAATGTGTCGCCGCGGCCAAAGCGCAGCTGGAAAGCCTGGTGCAAAAGGTATATAAATCAGGGCTGTTTTTGGATACAAAATCTGATGAAAAAGACTAAAGGTGATATTACGGTGTGAAGGCTGTGTGGCGGACGGTGAAAAAAACTGGAAAAATAAAAAACCGTTAAAGAGCAAAACCGTTTTGACCTCATATTCAGATAAGAAGAAAAGCCGCTTTTCAAAGCGGCTTTTCTGTTTTTATAAAGAAACCCCACGCGCAGGGCGTGAGGTGAAAAAGACAGCTGCCGGCGCTGAAGAGAGAAGGGCCTTCGTTTACGGATACAGAAGAAAGAAAACAAGGATGAAAAACGATGATCTTATAAAGGGGGGGGGCGGCCAAGGTGCGCAAAAACGGCACGAAAAGCAGTGAAGAAAAGTTTTGCGTATCTGGCGCAGTTGTGCAGCGTTGTGCGGCGTCTGCTTGGGGGCGAAAGTTAAAATGAACTTCCATTTATCTCCCGATAAATGGAAGTGGCGTCTGCAGACAATGATTCTATTATTCCAACACCTCAAATCCTGATTTCATAGCATGTGCAACCTGTGTAAACAGAGCTGGCAATGCCTCGGTTCTGTCGCATTTGTTGGTGAGATACGCAACGATCACCTCTTTGATTTGAGTAATCACTGCCGCTGCGCCGCCAAATATCCTTGCTGCTTCAATCATATTTAAGTTGTTATATTCATTTCCCAAATCGGACAAAACCACTGCTGCCTTATCGAAACCGCCGCCGAATTCTATTTCGTCAGCTTCATCAATCCCACGCAGTGCGTTGGGAATTGTGGGGACAGTTCCGAAAAATTGTACCATATTGTAAAGTATCTTGTCGTAATCTTCTTTTGACAGCTCATGTTTCCAATTTGGCAATTCCTTAATAAATTTTTCAAAACCGCGATAACCGATAAATCCGACAGGCGGTTCCAGATAT
>JAUNTE010000354.1 GCA_030538855.1 Oscillospiraceae bacterium | reverse complement strand
CGTAAATGCAGTTCATCACAGTGGCAAGCATACCGATCTGGTCCGCCTTTGTCCTGTCGATGGCGTCGCTGGTGCGGCCTCTCCAGAAATTGCCTCCGCCGATCACAATGCCCACCTGCACGCCCGCGTCAACGGAAATCTTAACCTGGCGGGCCACCTCTTTCACAGTAGCCTCATCAAAACCGGTTTTCCCCGAACCTGCCAGGGCTTCACCGCTCAATTTCAAAAGGATCCTTTTATATTTTACCGTCAAAAAATACACCGCCCACCCTTTTATTCTTGCCTTTTATTTTAGCATGAAAACAGGAACAAAGTAAATATCAAAAGCTTGAAATTCATAAAAAACACATCGCTGCAAGTTTTTATACTTGCAATATCAAAGTTTTCTTTTCTTTTTTAGGGTATGCCCGTCTCTTCTCTCACTGTTATGTCAAAGTACTTTACATCCAATCGCGTCTTTTCATAAAAGTTATCTTTTATTTTAAATCCTGTAGAGGTCGGCCGAGCGTCATATCCCACAGCCTTTTTCAAGTTTTTTATACTTTCAAAAATGTGATACGCCGCCGCTTTACTTTCACAGTTCAGCCGCCTGCGTTTTTTCAAATTCTGTCCACGAGACGCCGCCTCCCCTGGCAGCGGGGCAAAAGACGCATCCACCCGTTTCTTTTTCCTCCGGCGCTTTCTCCTCTGTTTTTCTTTGAAAGTGTAAGTTTTACAATATCTACAAAAATCCACAAATCCGTTTGTGCCAGTCTTCCAAGCTGTCAAATTTCTAAAGCCGGCCCCATATTTTAAAAAACTTTAAAAGCCTTTCTTTTCAAAACCCAAACAGTTTCTTCATCAGTATAGCGTTCTTTCAGCATAACAGTATAAAGCATTTTGGGCAGTTAACCCGTCCTTTTTAATAGTATACTATATTTATTTTGGCAATAAAAAGCGAAGCCGCGTTTTTCGTAATTATTCCATCTTTCACGGCCTGTTTCAATATGGTATAATCACTCTTGTATCTAAACGAAAATATGATTTGAGAGGATATTATTATGAAAAAGAAATCTACGATCCTTTGGTTGGCTACGGCGCTTTGCCTAATTGTTACTGTCGGCCTGTGGTTCGCCGTAAATGGGTCTGAGGTGGACTATACCGAGGTGAGCGCTACCGTCATCAGTTCCGACACTTCTTATCGTAAAGTCATGGGCAAAAGACAGGCTGTATATGAGGTAACGGTGGAATACAACGGCGTCACTTATGACCTTGAGAACGTCTATAGCGCCGCTTCCTATTTCCCCGGGAAAAGCACTACCGTCTATGAAGCCAATGGGCATCTGTATGCAAATACAGATGGTGTAAAAACCTCTACGCCGCTTGCCACACTCTATTTCGTGTTCCTATTCGGCTCGTTCGGCATGATCGGCCTTTCATTGTATATGATGAGCAAAGAAAAACAGAAGAAAAAAGAGCTGGAAGCGAAGGTGTCTGCTGACGCTCCTCAATAAGATACATCTGCTTAAAAGCCGGTATCCTTGTTTGGTTTGTGAAAGGCCCTCATGGGTTTGTGGGCATTGAAAGGCCATAGATATCGTTATAAAAAAGCCGCTGGGCGTTTGTGAACTGCACCCCATTTGCTTTCAGTATATCATACTGTCTAACAAATGGGGTGTATTTTCATGCCAAAAAAAGAACTGACCAGACGCTATACAGCAGCGCTTAAACAAAAGGCAGCAAAGGCAATGCAGCGGGCAAAACTAAGCAAAGCTATAAGGAAGCTGCTCGCCAATTTAAGGTTGAAGACGACAAGCGCATGGCGGCATGAGCACGGTTCTATCCCCATCCGGTGTTTATAGCGCGTCTCTGCCGTTTTTAAGCAGCATTTGCCCTCTTTCCTATTTGCCCGTAAATGGCCTTTCAATATCCACAGACCCATATGGTGGCTTTTCTTCTCATGCCTACCTATCATTGCCTCATAAATGGCCCGGTTTTTCATAAACGAGCTCCTCATTTCTCCAAAAAAGACCCTTCCGTTCCTCTCAAGAGGCCGCGCAACAAAAAGAGAGCTATATCAGCGCATTTTTATGCGCTGATATAGCTCTCTTGCTTTTTCCGTTCAGGAAATCATGGTCCGATTTACAAAAATTTTAGAACGCACCTGTAAAAGCCGTTGTTTATTTGATCATACCCGCAACTTCTGAGGCAAAATCATCTACGCGCTTTTCCAAGCCTTCGCCTTTTTCAAAACGCACAAATTTGACGACTTTAATTTCACCGCCCAATTCTTTG
>JAUNTE010000353.1 GCA_030538855.1 Oscillospiraceae bacterium | reverse complement strand
TGCAGATAAATGTCCAGAGAGGGAAAAGATATGAAGAAAAACGAATCCCTAAAATCACGGAAAATATTTTGGAAACTGTAAAGTGGATTTCAAAGAAAATATTGATAAAAAGGCCGGTTCTCAGAAACAAGGCGATTGGACCTATACGGTAAAGCTGGTAAGGTTCGGTCATAAAAATCAAACAGCGCCTGCTGCCGCAGAAGTAAAGATTGCGGCAGCAGGCGCTGTTGTTATAAAGGGCATGATAAATTTTTGATAAGCTCTTGGTGTTTCTAACTTATAAACGAGGCAATACCGGTAAGACGGTAAACCAGCTGGGTTTTGCCGTGTTTTTGCCGCATCGTTTGCCAAGTGAACAGATAAAATTTCTCTTATGCATTGATAGGGTCTTCCTGTTTCAATAAAGCGTACATACAGGAATCCAGCAGCCGGCCATTTTTGAACACGCTGTTTTTAAACAGCCCTTCCTGCTGAAAACCGGCTTTTTCAAGCACCCGGCGAGACCCGCAGTTAGAGGCGTAAGGCTCGGCAAAGATACGTACGATGTCGAAACGCTCAAACGCTTCTTGACAAAGCAGTTTTACCGCTTGGGTCATCACCCCCTGGTCCCAATAGGGCTGCGCCAGCCAATACCCCAGCTCTGCACTTTTGCGGTAAACGTCGTCTTTTACAAAAACCCCGATACTGCCGATTGCTTCACTATTTATCACGATGGCACGGCATAGCTGCTGGTTTTCATCGTTCAGCATACAGCCTTCAACGTAGCCGCGCGCATCATCCTCGGTGTACGGGAAGGGAAAAACGTCCCGCAAATTGGCGGCAATCGCCTTATTGTTGGCGTTTTTCGCCACGTCGGCAATAAACGCTTCGCGCCAGGGCAATAGAGAAAATTCCATAAAAACACCTCTTTTATTTATTTTGAATATAGCCGATATGCTTTAGCTGAATATTCATGGTGCCGTCCGGCAAATCGATGAATTCGATATAATCTCCGTTTTTGAAAAATTCTACCGGAAAGATCAATTCGATACCGGTATCTGTTTTAATACGCTGGTTTTTTACCTGTTTTGCCACAAGCTTAGGCTGCAGCGGTACTTTATTGGAAAGGCCGGCCTCTTTCACTTTTTCAATAAATTCTTTCTGCATATCTTCGCTTTCAGAAAAAATTTCACGGCTGAGTTCCTCGGGGTTCAGCACAAAGGGGCATTCATCGGCAATAGATTCCGCCTGATCCAGCTGGCGGCCGCTCTCTTCAGCAAGATAACTTTTCGCCTTGGCGGCCGCGGCGACGGGCGCTTCGCCAAAGCTCTCGGCCACCGCCTGGGTGATACGTTCTACCAGCGCGATCGTCTCTTTACCGGACATTTCTGTTTCACACTGAAGGATATGATCGGCCAGCAGGCTCTTTTCTTCGCCGTTAAAAAAGCTTTTTTTATCTTCAAGTAAAATCTCGTTTTTTTCACTGACAAAAGCATATTCTGCGATACGCTGTCCGGGAGAAGGCAAAATGGCATATTGATTGATTATTTTGTTGCAGACGGCCCCGTCTATGTTTTCAACCTGATGGGTGTAGCCTGTTTTGTTGTCACATTTTAATACGGCAAGGTTCTGCACGCCGTCTTCAGCAAATTCACATATCAGCAGATCAAAAGAGACCGCTTTATCGCAGTCCTCTTCCGCGCGGGCGGCGGCCTCTGCGATAAAAGCGGAAAAATCACGAAAAGAAAGCTCTTTACGCAGATAGGTCTTCCATTTTTCCTGAAAGGCGCTGCCGGGGTGAAATTCCCCTTGTTTTGCCTCGTGCCGGGCACGCAGCTTTTCAAGATGACGGATGAGATACTCATACACCGCCGCATCCTCAAGCGGAAGTTCAGCATCAGAAAAAACGGTTACCCCGGAGGATGTATCTAAAATATGAAGGATTGCCCTGGTGACCTGCAGCATGATAAAAGCTCCTTTTAACCCGATCGTTGCTGTCTATTATAACGCAGCCTTTATCCTTTCGCAACTCAAAAAGGGTACAGGCCGTTCTATTTTTGTACAGGCCCTCATATTAGTAGAGCAAAGGAGATGAAAGCAGATGCAGCAGCCTTATTACCAGGCGTTGTCTCGTTTTCCGCTTTTTATAAAAGAGATTTTGCAGCGCGTCCCCGAAAAGACGGCTGCGGCCGTTACCGAGATCAGGCTGCGCGCCGAAAGGCCTGTGGTGCTGACGCTTCCCGCTGCAACCCTTTTTGTGCAAACGGACGGAATATGCC
The DNA here is from genome assembly GCA_030538855.1 of Oscillospiraceae bacterium. Lineage (GTDB taxonomy): Bacteria > Bacillota > Clostridia > Oscillospirales > Ruminococcaceae > JAUNTE01. The sequence continues at coordinate 17 of JAUNTE010000353.1, read as the reverse complement.
AAAAAGAGATAACGGAT
>JAUNTE010000352.1 GCA_030538855.1 Oscillospiraceae bacterium | reverse complement strand
ACCAGCCAGCCGACGTTGGCGGTAGCCGAGCTGGCCGCCAATGAAAATATGCCGGTCATCACCCCCAGTGCGACCATGGCTTCTATTACAGAAGGCCGCCCCAACGTTTTCCGCACCTGCTATACCGACCCCTTTCAGGGCGAGGTTTTGGCAAAATTTTTAAGCGCGCGGGACGATATGAAGCGTATCGCTATAATCTACAACAGCTCCAGCGATTATTCTACCGGCGTGGCGCAGGCTCTGCGTGAAAAATGCGCTGAGTTTGGCATTGAGGTCGTAGCCGATGAAGCCTATGCGGAAGCCGACAACGACGTCAACTCACAGCTGACCACCATTTTGGCGGCCAATCCCGACGCTATCGTCATTCCTGATTACTACAAAAAGGTGGCCCTGATCGCCGACCAGGCGCGCAGCAAAGGCTATGACAAGCCCCTGCTTGGGCCGGATGGATTCGACGGCATTTTGGGCGTAGTGGCGGAGGACAACATGGCCATCACCAACAATATGTTCTTTGCAAACCATTATTTCAGCGGTTCGGACGATGAAAAGGTCGTCAATTTCATCAAAAATTATCAGGCCAAATACAACGAGACACCGAACTCGTTTGCTGCCTCTGCGTATGACGCGGTCTATCTGCTGAAAGCCGCGCTTGAGAATAACGGCGGCGACGCCTCGCACGACGCTTTTGTAAATGCGATTGCCTCCACCTCGTATGCCGGCGTAACGGGTGAAATTTCTTATAAAGGAAACGGCGACCCCGTGAAAAGCGTTTACGTCATTGAGATCAAGGACGGCGTGTATACGCTGTGCGACGTTGTGCAGGGAGAATAAGGCGGCCTGTTTCATCACAGCTATCGCTTTTGCTGCAGGATGATTTTGTAAAAAACGAATCTCTTTGACATGCTTTGATTCAATAAAAAAACAGCGGACGCCGGTAAAAAGGCGTCCGCTGTTTTTTATTATGGCGCGTATCGGTACCCGGGGCAGCAGCCAAAAAGCTTTAGCATGCGGCAAGAAAAATAAAGGCGGCATACCGGCTGTATACGAGTAATAAGCTTTTCAGTAAAAGCTTGCCTCAAAAAAAGGCAGAGACGAATGTTGGAGCGAAGACTGCGCCATGACTCCTCCTCAAAAAGTGTTATGGGCGGGGCTTCCCTGCTGGGCCTGACCCTATAGAAGCGTCCGGCCGTAAAAGCCGTTGCAACAGTTATAAACAGTAAGATTTGCTGCAGACCAAAAGGCAACGGCTTTGGCCGGTAAAGCAAAAAGATAGGTGAAAATTTATAACCGCAGCGTTTTGACCCTTTTGAAAAATAGGCGGAGACGCTGCGGTTATTTTTTGATGAAGGACGGATAAGTTTTTGACTGAAACAAAAAGGCGATATGAATAAAACTATTCGCCAAACCGTACGGTTAAATAGGCGCGGATCAATTCCACCGATTTTTCCCACGAAAAATCACTGGTATTAAGACAAAGGTCATAGTTGTCGGCGTCCCGCCAATCGTGTCCCGTATGGTGATAATAATAATCGGCCCTCTCTTTGTCGATGGCACGGATTTTTTTGAGAGCCTCGTCTTCGCTTTTCAAACCGTCCTTTTCCATCACGCGATGGATACAGTATTCAACAGGGGCGTGGACATAGAGACGCAGAAGGTTGGCGTGCCCGTTCAGTACATAATCGGCGCAGCGCCCGACAAAAACGCAGGAGTTTTGCTGAGCGAGATCACGGATGACTTTGGACTGATAATTAAATAAATTTTCTTCAGAAATAAAATTATTACTGGAAGGTGGAATCAGCTCTCCGGTATATACTTTTTTGCCGGGGCCGAATAAACCGTTTTTGTGTTTTTCATCCGCTTGGGCAAACAGCTGTAGGTTGATGCCGCTTTCTTCAGAAGCTTTTTTCAGGATGTCCCGATTGTAATATTGAATGCCCAGCTCCTGCGCAAGCATTTTTCCGATGGTTTTGCCGCCGCTGCCGTAACCACGCGCAATGGTAATGACATAGTTTTCCATGTTGTCCCTCCGTTCAAAAGGCATTTGCCCGTTGGCTTTAGTTTAGAATATTCAAGCACCGCTGTCAAGAAAAATGAAAACCGCAGGCAGATTTACCGGAGGGGACCTATATGGTATTTTAAAAGAGACAACGCAAAAAAAGAGGCGCCGAAGGCGGAAAGCGCAGAACGATTGTGCAGAACAAAACGAAACGAAACGGCCCGGCGTAATCGTGTTACGCCGGGCTGTTTTTGCAGTGATGGAGGGATATGAAAGCACAAATCTGAACCTATTCAGTTG
>JAUNTE010000351.1 GCA_030538855.1 Oscillospiraceae bacterium | reverse complement strand
CCTGGCTTACACCGGGCTTAAAACAGGCGGTTACCGGCCGGGGCCTTTTTGAGGGGGCAGGCCGCAATTTTTCACCTTGCTCCCCTGGCCCCGCAGCCCGTAATGCGCTGCCCCCGCTCTCTCCCATCCCCACGGTTATCGCACACGCGCCTTCCATCGCCCGCTTTGTTCGGCGTTTAACGCGAAAGGGGGGTATGGGGCGACTTTATTGGGTGAAAAACGGCGCCCCTAAAGTACAAAAGCCGTGGAGAGATTTTAAAATCTCTCCACGGCTTTTCTCTGTTCTTTTTTATTTCTGCTTGGACACTGCAAGCCTGTGCGCAAAACACTTTCAGCCTGCGGCGTAATGCGGCGGCCTTTTCACCGCGCGTTATCCCAAAAGACGGATGAGCGCGTCTAAAATACGGGCCGAGGCTGTTTTAGTTGGTTCTTCCTTTTCCCAGTCCTTCACCGGCTCGGCCTGGGGGGGCGGCGTTTTGATTTTGGGCGGCTCTTTTTCCGCCTGCCTGCCCGCCGCCTGCACCTTTTCATCGATGGCCGCAAAGCTTGTCCGCAATTCTTTCATAACATTTTGGAACTGGCCGGTAGCTTCTTCAATCTGGGCCTGCAGGCCGTCCAGTTCTTCTCTCAGCGTGGTTACACAGCCCCCCAGCCCTGAGATCTCTCCGCAGATGCTTTTCTTTTCCTCTTCTGCTTTTTGTCTGGCGGCCTCATACAGCGCGCGGGCCTCCTGCTGCGCTTTCAAACGGCTGCGCTCCGCCTGCTCCTGCAGCTCTCGCTGCTGCGCCGCATAAACTTCGCCCCGGCGCTGTTCTTCCTGCGCTTTCTCGTCATATTTTTGGCGCAGGCTTTCCAGTTCTTCTTTGGTGTCGGTCACACGGCGCACCAGCTCGGCGTTTTGCTCTTCAAGGCGCCCGGCGCGGTTTTTCATCTGCAGGTATTCCTGTTCCTTCGCAAATAAGCGAGACCGAAAACTATTGCACTCCTCATTTATTTTTGCAATCTTCTCCTGCAATTCGGCATTGGTGGCGCCCGCCGCGTTCAGCTCTGCGCGCAGCGCCTCCATCTTATCTTCACCCGCGCGCACAGCGTCAGACAGCTCCTGCTTTTCTGCGGCAAAGCGCTGGCTGTTCTGCTGAAGCTGCACCTGTAAAGATTTTACGGTGGCCTCAGCCTTCTGCTGCTGCCCGGCGTTTTCGGCAATCATATCTTCAATATAAGCAAGCACCTGCTTACGGCTGAAGCCGAACAGGGCCCCTTTAAAGGTGCCGGCCGTCATTTCGGCCTGCACGGGCGTCTCACTCATAGCCGGGTCCTCCTCTCATAACGCAATTGCTGACGGCGGCTGAAAACAAACCGCCGCGCCGCAAAATATTGATAGTATTTTTAGTATAACATCCCTTTTATAAAAAAGAAAGAAGAAATTACGCGAGTATGCAGCGAGTATCAGCGCAAACCCCGCAAAATACGGTTTCTCCACCCTTCGCGCCGTTTATGTCACGGCAAAACCCTTTTTGCCCTGGGCACGGCATCCGCGCTTTTTAAAAGCGTTTCTCCCGCGGCCATTCTGCGTTTTTTATTGCCGCGCAATAAAAAATATTTGATCCCAATATCCCTGCCGCTCGCCGCTATTGCGGCAGCTGGGGCAGATGGCCGAAAAACAGCCATCGCTTCGCTCGGCTATTTTTTATTGCTATTCAATAAAAACATTTGATTCTAATGTCCCTGCCGCTTGCCGCTAAAGCGCCAACCGGGACAAATGGCCAAAAAACATCCGCCGCGCCCTATATCGCCGTCAAAACGCCCGCCCTTTTACCAGCCTATCCTCAAAAGCCTTTTTGCACCGCGCTTTGGGGCCGCATTTTTTTCAGCGCCCATAACAGGATGGCATTCAGCCTTTTATCTGTGAATTTGGCCGCCCAAAAACGCATCCTTCAAAAAATATACTGCATAAAGTTTTTACGCATCTCAAACCCCGCCCGGCGGTATAACAGCACCCCCATCTCAGAGGCTGTAACCTGTACCACCCCGCAGCCATAGGCGCGCGCCTCCTCCAACACCCGTTTTAAAAGCTCATTTGCCAGCCCTTTTCTGCGGTACGCCGGGCAGGTATACATATTCGATACAAGGCCGATCTTTCCCTGCGGGTTGGCCGCATACGGCGGCTTCACGGCAAAAGTCATCCCGCTTGCCGCCGCAATTTTTTCGCCGTCCGCAGCCAGCCAGGATATAAAGCTGCCGTCTTTCAAATGTATGCTGTACCAGTCTTTCAGCGCGGCGCCCGCCTCCTCGTTCAGCGGGCCC
>JAUNTE010000054.1:5044-12159 GCA_030538855.1 Oscillospiraceae bacterium | reverse complement strand
AAAGAATCCTTTTCATACGTTGCCGTTCGGCTACAATTTTGCCGGGCCGGATGCGGCCGCATGTAAATAAAAAAGGCGGGTGTATTTGTGAACGAGAATTACGTGCGTTTTGAGCATGTCAAAAAAATTTATAAAATGGGCGAGGTTGAAATCGAGGCCCTGCACGACGCTACCTTTACGGTGGATAAGGGCGAGGTCTGTATCATTGTCGGCTCTTCAGGCGCGGGCAAAACAACGCTTCTCAATATTCTGGGCGGTATGGATACGCTGACGGAAGGCACGGTATTTTTGGATAACGCCGAAATATCGGCCTACAACAAGCGCCAGCTGGTGGATTACCGCCGGTACGACGTAGGTTTTGTCTTTCAGTTTTATAATCTCATTCCCAACCTGACAGCGCTGGAAAACGTGGAGATGGCTACCGAGATCTGCCGTCAGCCACTTGACGCCAAAACCGTTTTAAGCGAAGTAGGCCTTGAAAACCGTCTGGATAATTTCCCCGCCCAGCTCTCAGGCGGCGAGCAGCAGCGTGTTGCCATCGCCCGCGCTTTGGCGAAAAACCCAAAGCTTCTGCTGTGCGATGAGCCCACCGGCGCGCTGGATTACAACACAGGCAAATCCATTCTTAAACTTTTGCAGGACACCTGCCGCGCCACCGGCATGACGGTCATCATCATTACCCATAATCAGGCTTTGACCGATATGGCCGACCGTATCGTCACCATCAAAAACGGCCTTGTCACCGCCGTAAAAAAGAATACGCATCCCGTCCCTGTTGAACAAATCGAATGGTAAAGGATCTGGGCTTATGAAAAAAACGATTTGGAAAAAGTCCCGGCGGGAAATCAGGCAAAGCCTGGGGCGTTATCTGGCGATTTTGGCGATCATCGCGCTCGGCGTCGGCTTTTTTGCGGGCCTGCAGATCGCCCGGCCCGCCATGGTGCAGACCGCGGACGAATATTTAGGACAGCACCATTTTTTTGATTTTCGTCTTTTAAACACCTATGGATATACAGCGGAGGATGTGGCGGCGTTTGAGGGGCTGGCGCAGACAGAAGCCGCCGAAGGCGCGATTTTTACTGACGCGCTGATACAAGGCGCGGACGGCACAGACCGTGTCTTCAAACTGCACTCTATCACTGAAAAAGTAAATACCCTCAGCCTTACAAACGGCCGCATGCCCGAGAACGGGCAGGAATGCGTGGCGGACAGCCGTTATTTTTCGCCCGAAGATATCGGCACTGTCCTGGTCCTTTCAAAAGAAAACAACGCGGACACGCTTGAAGCGCTCCGCTATCAAAGTTACACCATCGTGGGGCTGGCAAACTCTCCGTATTATCTCAATCAACAGCGCGGCTCCACTTCTTTAGGCAACGGAACGATCGCCGGTTTTATCTATCTGCCCAAAAACGCGTTTACGTCTGAATATGACAGCGAGATATTTTTGACGCTGAACGCTGCGGGCGCCGCTTACAGCGAGGATTACGACCATACCATTGACGCCGTCACACCAGAGCTCACCGCACTCAATGAAGAACGCGCCAACCTTCGCTACCGCACGGTTTTATCTGAGGCCCAGACGGCTTTGGACGAAGCCCAGCAGGAATATGACGACGCGAAAATTGACTATGAAGCACAAAAAGCCGAGGCTGAACAAAAATTAGCCGACAGCCTGACCGAACTGCAGGACGCGGAGAAAAAAATCTCTGACGGTGAAAACGAGCTGAATACCCGCCGCCAGCAGCTGGACGCCGCCCGCGGACAGATAGATGCTGGCACGGCCCAATTAAATGAACAAAAAGCACTGTTTCAAACCCAAAAAGCGCAGCTGGAGGCCGCGGGCCTTCAGCTGGACGCCGCAGAAGCGGAATTGAACCAAAAAAAGGCCGACTTCAGCCAGCAGGAGGCGCAGGCCCGCCCCTTGCTGGTTCAAAAACAGCAGCAGCTGCAGCTTGCTATACAGCAGTTTGACGAAGCGATCGCGCAGGCGGAGGCGCTGGGCGCCCCCACCGACGCGCTTCAGGCGCAAAAGGCCCAGGCGCAGGCCGGGCTTGACACTGTAAACGGGCAGCTCTCAGCGCTTGACGCGGCACGCCTGCAGCTTGAGGAGGCCGGGACACAGCTGGCCCAAAACCGGACGGCGTTCGAGCAGCAAAAGGCCCAGCTTGAAGCAGGCAGCCAGCAGCTTCAAAACGCTGAGGCGCAGTTATCCGCCGCCCAGGGTGAACTGCAAAGCGGCGCGGCGCAGATAGACGAAGCCTCACGGCAATTGTCCTCTGCCAAGCAGGAACTGGCTGACGGACGAAAAGCTTATGAAGAGGCCCGGCAGGAAGCGGACAAAAAATTTGAAGAGGCGGAACAGCAGTTGGCCGACGCCCAGCGCGAACTGGCAGACGGACGGCAGAAGATTTCAGAGCTTGAAAAGCCCGACAGCTATACGCTGGATCGTACCTCTAATATCGGTTATGTCTGTTTCGACAGCGATTCCAATATCGTGGCCGGTATCGCCAAAGTATTTCCCATCTTTTTCTTTCTGGTGGCAGCGCTGGTATGTACCACCACTATGACCCGCATGATCGACGAGCAGCGTACCCTGATTGGCACCATGAAAGCCCTTGGATACAAAAAAAGCGCCGTTATGGGCAGCTATTTGTTTTATGCGGGCAGCGCAGCCATTGCCGGTTGTATTTTTGGATTTTTATTCGGCTCTTATATATTCCCCGCCACCATCTGGAAGGCCTACGGCATTTTGTATCAAGAGTTTGCCCCCATCAAATTTATTTTTGACCTGCCGCTCGCGGTTGTTTCCCTTTGCGTTTCTCTGGTCTGTTCCATGGGGGCAGCATGGTTTGCCTGTTACCGTGAACTGGCGGATGTCCCGGCGAATCTCATACGTCCCGCCTCACCCAAAAGCGGCAAACATATTTTTCTCGAACGTATCCCGTTTTTATGGCGCCGCTTATCCTTCCTTCACAAAATCTCCATCCGCAATATTTTGCGCTATAAAAAACGTCTTGTCATGATGGTGCTGGGCATCGGCGGCTGTACCGCTCTATTGGTCACAGGGCTGGGCCTTCTCGATTCTATCCAAAATGTCGTGGACGCACAGTATAACGAGATCACACTTTATGATTACGCCGTTTCCTTCCGTAATGAGGCCGACACGGCTTCGCGGCAGGAGTTTTTAAATAAAAACAGCGGCGTCATTGAAAACGCCGCTTTTGTACACGAGGGTTCTATCGATTTAGTGATGCCGCGTGAAAGCAAGTCTATCCGTTTTGTCGTGGCCGACAGCAAAGGCCTCTCCGGCTTTATAGACCTGCACAACGGCAGATTCCCCGTTTCTTTCCCAAAACAAGGCGAGGTGATCTTAAATGATAAGCTTGCCTCTCTTTATGGGCTGAAAACAGGCGACACCGTCACGCTCCGGGATGCAGATCTTCACACCCTTACCCTTACCGTCAGCGGCTTTTTTAACAATTATGTCTACAATTACGCCTATATATCGGCGGATTCCTGTCTGGAACAGTGGGGATTTATCCCTGAATTTAAAACCGGCTATCTCAACATCAAAGACGGCGTCGACCCGCATGAAGGCGCCGCCTCTGTCATGGATGACGGAAGGGTGTCCAGCGTAACTGTCAACGCCGACACCCGGGACATGATCGATACCATGATGTCCAGCCTGAACGCTGTGGTGCTGCTGGTTATTTTCTGCGCCGGCGCCCTTGCCTTTATCGTCCTTTATAATCTTACCAACATCAATATTCTTGAACGCGTACGAGAGATCGCAACCATTAAGGTACTTGGTTTTCACCCCATTGAAACCGCGGGTTATGTCTTTCGTGAAATTTTGGCGCTCACCGGTATCGGCGCGCTGCTGGGGCTGGGGCTGGGCAAGGCCCTGCACGCCTTTGTGATGAGCCAAATTCAAATAGATATGGTGTCTTTTGAAAACCGTATCGCGCCGTTAAGCTATATTGCGGCATTTTTATGCACCTTCCTTTTCGCGGGGCTTGTCTGCTTCGCCATGTATTTCCGGCTCAAAAAAATAGATATGGCGCAGTCTTTAAAATCCATTGAATAATTTTTGTCGAGACGGCGTTTTGATTTGGCCATCCGCTCGTTTTTCCTTGTCCACCGCCTTTCCCTTTGGCCTTAGGGGTACGTCCCGGCTCTGCCGGTATATCTCGGCGCGCTCTATATAAAGCCGGTTCACCGTTTCGCTGCTTTCTCCTCTGTGCTTTTTACTTTAGGCACAAGGCGGCCCTCTTCCCGTTTCTCTTGCACCAAAAGGGTGATTTTGCTATACTGAGTACAATAAAAAGAAAACGAGGTGTTTCACTTGTATTACAGCTTTGTCATGATGAAACCGGACGCTGTACGGCTTGGCCTCACTGAAGAAGTCGTCTCCAGATTAAAAGCCGCAGGGCTTTCCATTGCGCACGTCGGCTGCTGTAAAGCAACCCCGGCTTTGATACGCGCCCATTATGCCGAACCCATTGAAAAATACGGTGAAAATTTTCGCCGCAACGCTGAGGCCTATTTCGACGGCCAAATTGTCCTCCCCATGCTGGTCTGCGCAGAGCGCGCCGATCTGGTCTCTTATGTGCGGCAGATCGTAGGCGCTACCGACCCTTCAAAAGCAGAAAAAGGGACGATACGCGGAGATTTGGGCGTCGATTCTCTCGAGGCCTCTAAACAGGAAAACCGTATGTGTGAAAATATCATCCACGCCAGTGACAGTGACGAGGCGGTACGGGCAGAAGCTGCCATCTGGTTCTCACCTGAAACCTGCGCGCTTTACTTTTAAAGCAGGCGGAGGATTTTTTCCTCCGCTTTTTCTTTTTTGTACCGTTTCTTCCCGCACAATGGGCCATAATAAGATATAATATCAAAGGAGTGTGGTTTTTATATGAAACGTTCTTCAAAACGCCTGACACACAGGCTTGCCAAACTGTCTATCGGCGCCTGCGCGCTTTCCTGCGCGTCGGCCTGCTACTTTTTTTATTCCGTTATTCTACGAAAACCCGAAAAACCAAGACGGCATCTGCGTCCTCTTTCCGATATGCAAAAAGACCATCTGCAAAAAAGAGAAGACGCCCTTGCATGGCTTGAAACCATGGGGCCTGAGACCATTCACATCACCTCGAAAGACGGCCTGGGTCTCACAGGACATTTTTTGCCCGCGGCCGTGCCCACCGATAAAACTATTTTAGCCATTCACGGCTACCGCTCCAACGGACGGAAAGAATACGCTGTTTTTGCCCGGTTCTATCATGAATTGGGGTATAACCTTTTAATGCCGGACGACCGCGCCCACGGCGAAAGCGAAGGCCGATACATCGGTTTTGGCTGGCTTGACCGTGAAGACTGCAAACAGTGGATCGCTTGGCTGAAGCAGCGCTTCGGCCCGGACGCACAGGTGCTTTTGCACGGTATCTCTATGGGCGCCGCTACCGTGTTGATGGCTGCGGGCGACGGGCTTGACCCTGCTGTCAAGGGTGTGATAGCCGATTGCAGCTACAGCGGCGTTTGGGATGAGTTTGCCTATCAGGCCAAACACTCCTTTCATATCCCCTGTTTTCCTGTTCTTTCTTTGGCAAACCTTATCAGCCGCGCCATTGCCGGCTATGATTACAAAACCGCCAGTGTGAAGGAACAGACCAAAAAAATCAAAGTGCCCGTCCTGTTTATCCACGGCACAAAGGACACTTATGTTCCCACCGCGATGGTTCACGAGCTGTTCGCCGCATGCCGCGCCCCCAAACATCTGCTGCTGGTAAACGGCGCGGTACATGCCGACAGCTATTTAACCGACACCCCCGCCTATGAAGCCGCCGTCGCCGCGCATCTTGAGCGCTGCGGCATGAGCGCACAAAAAATATGAAAGACCTTCCGTCTGAAACAGCGCCTCTGCTGCTTGCATGGTACGGCAAAAGCGCGCGGATACTGCCCTGGCGAAGCGATCCGCAGCCTTACAAGGTCTGGGTATCTGAGATCATGCTGCAGCAGACGCGGGTAGAAGCCGTAAAACCTTATTTTGAACGCTTTCTCACGGCGCTGCCCAACGTTCAGGCTCTTGCCCAGGCCAGTGAACAAACCTTGCTCAAACTATGGGAGGGGCTGGGCTATTACAGCCGGGTACGCAATTTGCAAAAAGCGGCTAAAATCATCGTTTCTGAGTATGACGGCGTTCTGCCCCGCTCCCCCGGCCTTTTGCAAACGCTGCCCGGCATCGGCCCCTACACAGCGGCGGCCGTCGCCTCTATCGCTTACGGGTATCCCGCCCCTGCGGTAGACGGCAATGTGCTGAGGGTCGTCTCCCGCCTCTGCGCCGATGGCAGGGACATCCTCTCACCCGTAGTAAAAAAAGACTTTTCCCGCCGCCTTTCTGAGATTTTACCCGCCGACTGCGGCGCGTTCAATCAGGCTATGATGGAACTGGGGGCCGTCGTCTGCGTGCCGAATGGGCCGCCCAAATGCGATATTTGCCCCCTCTCCGCCTTGTGCCAGGCGCACGCGGCAGGTGAAGAACTGCGCTACCCCTTTAAATCGCCGAAAAAGGCCCGCGGCATCCAGCAAAAAACCGTATTCCTTTTTATTTACCGGCAGCATATTGCACTTTGCAAAAGGCCCAATACGGGGCTTTTGGCAGGCTTTTGGGGCTACCCGATGATCGACGACTACCTCGCGCCGGAAGAGGCCGCCTCTTATCTGGAGCAGCAGGGCTATCACCTTCTTTCCGTCGACGCTCTCCCCCCTGCCAAGCATATCTTTACCCATCTTGAATGGCATATGGCCGGCTATCTGGTTGTTTTAAAAGAAAAACCGGATGCCAAGCCCTTTGTATGGGCCACCCGAGAAGAATTGAAAGAGGTATACCCCGTCCCCTCGGCTTATAAAGCATTTACCAACTATCTTTTCAATAACTGATATTTTTTCGCCTGGTTAAAAAAACGGCTCTGGCAGCCCCTTCACAGGCAGATGAACCTCAGGTGTGTCTTGCGCGGCCCTCAGCGTCTTAAAACGCATAGCGCCAACTGTTTTACAAAAATCCTCTCTCTGCAAACAGCCAGCTTCCTTCTATTTCTTCTATAGGTTTTCACCGTTCA